>NZ_JBHNMF010000609.1:0-1866 GCF_048562965.1 Thiolapillus sp.
GCCTATTGCCGCATCTCCAGTTACCTGCAGACCATGGCAAATCAGGGATACAATCCGCTGGTCGCCATTCAAATGGCCTTTTCGGGACAGCTCTATGCTGATAGGGGTGAGTAGTTACGCGTCTGGAATATTACGAGGGCTTCTCCCGGTTCTTCCGGGGAGACGGCCATGAGTTTCAACCCATGCGCCTGTCAGCCAGCGATCTGTTGAATACGAAAACCTGAGGAGTTCGTCATGTACTGGATGGTCACCATACTGAGCCTGAGCCTGCTGGCCCTCATCGGCACCGGCATCTATCTGGAAATCAGACCCCTGAATCCGAACCGCAATACACAGAACCGCTGGAAGGCCGTCGTGGGCGCCAACCTGCTGCTCTTTGTCGGCGCGCAAGTCGGGCTGCTGGTGCTGGGCATGCACGATGCCATGGCGGAAGCTGCCGCCGTCAACGCCGGCGGCGCCAGGGAGATCAGCGTGGGCCTGGGCCTGTCACTCATCGGCATCGGCATTCCCACCGCCCTGGCCACCATCGGCGCAGGCATCGCCGTGGGGCCGGTGGGCGCCGCCTCCCTGGCGGTGATCTCGGAAAAACCCGAGCTGTTCGGCCGCACCCTGATCTACCTGGGCCTGGCCGAAGGGATTGCCATTTACGGTCTGGTGGTGACCATCAAGATCGGCTGATACAGATGCCTGCGGACAGCGCCAGACAGGGTACACGACTGATCATGATGGGCGACGCCGCCTTGTGCGCCGGCTTCTCTATGATCGGCTTCGAAACCTAGCCCGATGCCACCGTTGAGCAGCTCGAGCAACTGCTGAACGAACTCATGGAACAGAAGGAAACAGCACTGGTGTTTCTCGAACCCGCACTGGCGCGCTGCGACTGCGATTCACTCAGGCAACTGCAGCACCGTGGCGGCGGTATCGTGGTAACCGAAATTCCGCCCCTCAATGCACCCAGGGACTATCAGCCCCAGGTGGAAGAGCTGGTCATCAGCGTGCTGGGCAGAAATGCACTGGACACAGCGCGCACAGACACGGAAAGGGCAGACTGAAATCATGGCACAGGAACAGCTGGTCAGTGACCTGGAAAAAGCCCTGCTGGAAAGAGCCGAAAAGCTGGCAGAGGAATATCACGACCGTGCACAGCGTGCCCGCCAGCATATTCTCGAAGACGCCCACGAGCGCCTGCATATCCGCGAACAGAACGAAGTGCTTGCTGCCGAACGTCTGTTCCGTCGCCAGATCCAGGCCAGCGAACTGCGGCTGAAGAGCAAACTCGACAAGCTGCGCTGGCAGCTCATCCAGTCTGTCGTGCACGAATTGCCAACGCTGCCAGCCATGGAGAGCGAAGCGAAGGCTGGTAGACCCCAGTAGCCGCGAGGCCGCACTGCTTACCCGTCGTGCGCATAGCGCCAGAGGGGAAGCAAAGTAGGCATCCAAACGCGGCGTCCAGTCATTGGGAGACAAGTACGGAGCAGCAACGAGCTTGCGAAGTTGTTGCGTAGTGCTTGGTGACCAGGACGGCTGGGGCACGAATAGGTTGTCAAAGGCCGAGTCGATTTTGGGGACTGGGATGTCCCAAAATCTATCACGAGGCCGAAGACACGCTTGAGTATTTCAGGATGACTATCCAGCCAGTTGGAAATGGCTTGTAATTCTCGCCCGATCTCGTGATCTGCAAAAAAATGGAATATACTGCTCTGGACGGTGCGTTTTTCTCGCATTGTTACCTCCGGTGCTGGAATGGTTTTCTTATGTATCAATGCTTTAGATCATAATTGTACCATCCTGCACCGGATTTCTCATCGTCTTTTTTCGGTTTTTCAATTGAATTTCAATGACTTGGCATTTATAGACGGGAACAAA
>NZ_JBHNMF010000610.1:0-1866 GCF_048562965.1 Thiolapillus sp.
AACTAGGTAGAGATACATTTCGTCTTTTTTTGGGCTTTTGTAGATCCAGCAGGGTCTGTTCATTTGCGCTAGCCCGCATCGCTCACCGATCCCCTAGTTCCGGCGTTTTTGGGCGCCGGGACGTGGCCAAGATAGACCGATAGCCCATTTCTCGTGCCAAGGTACTCGCCGAGAGAAGTGATTCTCGTGTTTTTCGCTCTCCCGGGGCTCTGGAGGATGTTTTTTCGACGGAACAGATGCGTCGGCCCCTCAGCACCGGAGTCTGATCGGTTGTGTCAACGTTGCCGGATGTAATAGGGTTTATCCAGGGGGTGACCAAGCAGGGTGCTGCTTGAGATTGGCCAGGATCTGAGCGATGTCGCTGGCGTAGGGGGATGCTTCCGAGAAGGACAGCCAGACTTTGCGTACCGTCAGATGCAGACGGGCGCCGATTTTCAGCAGTTTCAGGCGGATCGTCGTGCTCTGGGCCTTGGCAAACGCCGTACCAGTCAGCCCCAGCCGACGCAGGCCATGCAGCAGGACATAGGCGAAAGAAGAGAAGTACAGCCGCAGTTGGTTCGCCCGCAGGGTGGCACTGCTGGTGCGATCGGCGAACAGTCCCAGTTGCTGCTCCTTGATCCGGTTTTGTTCGGCGCATCCCTGCGCCTCACACCTTCGGGGCTTGCGCGAAAATTCATTCCCGATGAATTTTTCCATCTCGCCACGGGCACAGTAAAGATCTTCGTATAAATGTTGGGCATCCGCGTCACGGGTGCTCAGGTTGGTGATGACAAAACGCGGATTGGCCTTGCCCGGCAGGTATTCCGCCTTGCCGATCACCCGCCGTTCACAGGACCAGGATTTGCGCGTGCGGTAGCGGAAGTCACGGAAACACCGGGCGGTCTCGCCGGTGCGCTCACAGGCCAGGCGGGCCTCTTCCATTTCTTTGCCCAAGGCCTGTTGCAGGCGCTTGTTGCGCGCCAGACCCAGAACATAGCCCACGTCGTTGGTCTCGCACTAGGCCATGATCGCATCTCGGCAGAAACCCGAGTCTGCGCGAATGATGATCCGCGTCTTTGGCCAACGTGCGCGGATCTGACCTACGATGCGTTGCAACTCGTCCACACTGCCTGATGAGGCATCCTTGTCCGCCGTACGCAACCGGGCGCACAGCAGGTGCTCACCACTGAAGATATACAGCGGCAGGTAGCAATAGCAGCGGTAGTAGCCGTGGAAAAAACGCCCTTCCTGCTGACCGTGCAGCGGATCATCAGTCGCATCCAGGTCGAGCCAGATCTTGCGCGGGGGCTTGCGGTACGACTCCAGGAAAAGATCGACCAGCAGTCGATCCATTGCTTCATTATCCGCGGCAATCCGCTTGTAACGGTCTGATATAGCCGATTTCGGTATGCCCAGCTCCAGGCGGTTGAGCGTGCTCGAAGCGGCCAGCGGGTTCCCCCGGTCCTGCTCGCGCACCCGCCGCTCTCCGGTCAGGTCCCGCTTGCCCACCAGCAAGGCGAGAGTGCTGTCCTTGCGCAAATCATCGTGGTCGTTCAAATCTTCGTAGCCCAGCGCCAGACCATATACCCGCTGGGCCACCAGATCCCGCACGCTGTGTTCGATGCTCTCGGGGTTGCGGTGATCGGTGAAGCAAGCGGCCAATCACCTCGCGCCGACCCAGGGACTGAAATTCCAACTGTTCTGGTTTACACTCTGTATTCATAGGCCTCTTTGTTTTGTTGCTGGTAAGTGTTTGGTTGCTCTTAACTTTATGCAACAAAAAGAGGCCTATTTCCAGTGGGGCGGTGAAATTTCCGGGCTAGTATTTACTGTATCTAGAGTTTAGAGTTTCAGAGGAGAAAAACCACTAAAAATCTCAAAAAATAG
>NZ_JBHNMF010000611.1:0-1865 GCF_048562965.1 Thiolapillus sp.
CGGCTACTGGGGTCTACCAGCCTTCGCTTCGCTCTCCATGGCTGGCAGCGGTCGTGTGACCAGCATTAAACCGGGCAGGGGAGTGATGGAAAAAGGCAAAAAATGGCGTTTAGAAACGAAAAAAAAGGCGCTTGACGCTTTATAGTCCGGATTGGGTTTTTTTGGAGATACACAATGGCAAAAAGAGAAAATACGCTTCCGTCTCATATGCGGAAACTGGTAGACACATCAGAGGTTAAATTCAGAATTCCTGCGGGGCTGTACAGAAGTCTGAGCAACGCCAGGAAAATGTGCAGGGAAAAAAATATCGAATTTGATTTGGATAGGGCGCTGGCAAAAACCGTTGAACGGGCGGTGCGTCAAACGGAAAAATATTTCGATTCCCTGTCTTATGACGCCCCACATGATACACAGGAGAAAGCGTCGTCTGATGATAGTGAACCGTTGAGCGCGACCAATTAAACCCCGCCCTTAGCGAGCAGAAGAATCACCTAATCAATATTTTGAGGATAAAACCATGCCAAACAAAAGTCAGAAGGGTTCTCATCGGCGGGGGAAAAAACCGTCGCAGGCTGAGTTGATGTATCGCTTGATGGATGAGAAAGTGCCCCGTATTTACACCGAAGTGCCTGTAGTGATGAAAAGCCGTTACAGCCAGCATGTTTATCGTTCAGCATTTAATGCCTTCGCTGAAACAACGTACCGCGTATTCGACGTTATGGCCATTGCTGCACCGCAGTTCGCGGATAAAATCGGACTGGTTATTCAGAACAATATTGATGAAGCAGAAGAACGCCTGGACGCAGATCTGGAAAAGGCCCGGCAGATGGCGGAGGAAGCCGGAATCAACATCGATAGTATTAACTCCACGGTGGTGAATCAGGTTACCGCCCAGGTAACGACACCACAATCTTTTCAGTACCTGACGATCATGGAGAAACTGGATAATCTGGCAGCCATCATCCAGAGCTTGTGGATGCTCAAGAGAGTCGATAGCGCTACCAGAAAGAACCTGCTCATGGGTTGGCAGAAACATCTTGTGACGATGGCTTATGACGCCAGGGATCTGTGCATAGAAACGGTACGTCGTATTGTGGATCAGCAACGAAAGGCACGGATGCACGAAAAACAGAAAGAACAGATTCATGAAAAACGCATGGAAGAACAAGAGAAAATCGCTAAGGGAAACAGCGGAGACAAGCAGGTACCGGCGGAATCGGATAATGCGGAAAATGAAGCGCCAGAACCTGTAAAAGACGCCGAAGCTTCGGCAGGAGCATAAGTTGCGATTGGGTAGCAAAATTCACCTGAAAATTGGCGTGCTTGGCAGACCATTCATCAGGGGTATTCTTTCTTTCGTTGTGCTTGTGGGTATTGTTGGAGGGACGACCACAAGTTACGCTAGACTCAGCTTGTTCGCCAATATTGAAAAAGAACGAAGCATTATGGTATCGAGGGATGCACTGCGCACTTTCGTTAAGAAACACCAGGCAGAGGATAAAGAGTTTCGCTGGGTATATGATGTCAGGGACTTCTACGGCGCGACCGTTGCCATAGATGTCTACCCTAAATTTCTGGAATTACCCCCAAAGGTTCAATATAAAGTGGCACAGAAAATACTGGATGCCTGGGAGATTTCCCTGCCAAAGCATTTGAGTACCGCTTCTGTCTCTTTGTATGTCAAAAAGGAACCGGACTGGTTTCTTTCCAAGCGCATTCTGCATTACGCCCACTAGGCATCGTCGAAAGTGCAAAAACACACCGCGAAAAGCCTCCTCCTCAAACTCAACAATGGAGGCTTTCGCTGCCAGCCATGGAGAGCGAAGCGAAGGCTGGTAGACCCCAGTAGCCGCGAGGCCGCACTG
>NZ_JBHNMF010000612.1:0-1853 GCF_048562965.1 Thiolapillus sp.
AAGGATGTGATCCGCAATACAGTGAATATGGTGCCATTGTCGCGTACCATGGAAGAACAGATACAGGCGATCAAGGACTGGTCCTACCAGCGGGCGGTACCGGCGTCGGTCGCAGGCTAAGAAAGGGAGAAAAATGATTCGAATTTTACTCGTAGATGACCATGCCCTGTTCCGTTCCGGGATAAAAGGCATACTCGATACTCAGGAAGACATGACCGTGGTGGCGGAAGCCGAGACAGGAGAAGATGCTGTCGAGTTCGTGCGCAGGACACCGCCGGATGTGATATTGATGGACGTGAACATGCCGGGAATCGGCGGCATCAAGGCTACCCGCCGCATCGTGCGTGCCGATCCCCAGGCCAAAGTGATTGCCCTAACCGCGCTGGACGACCAGCCTTTTCCCAACCAGTTGCTCGATGCCGGCGCCGTGGGTTATCTGACCAAGGGAAGTCCTGCGGATGAAGTATCAGCCGCCATTCGCCAGGTCATGCGGGGCGAGCACTATATCTGCAACGAAGTGGCGCAGCGCCTCAGTCTGTCGGCCCTAGTGAACAAGGGGAAATCCACGCCATTGGCCAAGCTGTCTCCGCGGGAAATGCAGGTGATGCTGATGATTACCCGGGGAAGCACCACCCAGCAGATATCGGATGCCCTGTTTCTCAGCCCCAAGACCATCAGCACCTATCGTACCCGTCTGTTCGAGAAGCTGGAGATCCACAACGACGTGGAGCTCACCCACTTCGCCCTGCGTCACGGGCTGATCGAGCTGATGACGTGAGCCTGGCTTTCGATCCGGACTGCCGCGCCTGCGACCGTCTGGCCAGTTTTCTGGAAGAAGTGAAGGGCGGGCATCCGGACTATCATTGCCGCCCTGTTGCGCCCTTTGGTGATCCCCAGGCGCGCTTGCTGGTCGTGGGACTGGCGCCGGGCATGCATGGTGCCAATGCCACAGGCCGTCCGTTCACGGGGGATCACGCTGGTATCCTGCTGTACGAGACCCTGTACAAATGCGGTTTTGCCTCGGCGCCGGAATCCCGGCATATCCGGGATGGCCTGCAGCTGAAAAACTGCCGCATCACCAACGCGGTCAAGTGCCTGCCGCCCCAGAACAAGCCGGTGGGTAGCGAAGTGCGTGAGTGCAACCGCTTTCTGCAGCAGGAACTGCAGCAGCTACCCGAAGGCGGCGTAGTGCTGGCCCTAGGGGGAATCGCCCATCGGGCTGTGATAAAAGCCACGGGAAAGCGCCAGGTGGATTTCCCCTTCGGCCATGCTGCGGAACACGATCTGGGGGAGGGCAGGAAACTGCTCGATTCCTACCACTGCAGCCGCTATAACACCCAGACCAAGCGGCTGACACCAGAGATGTTTCAGTCTGTGTTTGAAAAAGCCGCAGATCTGTTGCGGCAGGACAAGGTTGTAGCAAAAACTTCCGGATTAGGCGATGGGCGTACAATGACGCCCGCCTGACTGGAATTCAGTATCGAAAACTGTTCGGGTCATCTGTCAGGTAGCCCGTTACGCTGAAAAAAGATGGGGCTGTGTTGGTAAGCCAGCCTGTTACCCGCAGACAGTCATGTTGCGGTATGATCAGTAACGGTGACTGGTAGTGCGCTGACCAAGTCTGTGAATTGGGGACGACCTTTAGAAGGATTCGCTCAATCGATCCACCTCCTCCGTCAACGCCGGTGTTGCAACCGCCTATATGATGGAAGTTAAACGTATATTCACCGGTTTCGCTCGCTGCCAGCCATGGAGAGCGAAGCGAAGGCTGGTAGACCCCAGTAGCCGCGAGGCCGCACTGCTTACCCGTCGTGCGCATAGCGCCAGAGGGGAAGCAAAGTAGGCATCCAAAC
>NZ_JBHNMF010000613.1:0-1505 GCF_048562965.1 Thiolapillus sp.
AGGCTGTCGGCCAGCTCAAAGCGCTGGAGGACATGCTGCAACAACAGCAGACACGGGCCGATACGGAACGCGATAGGCGAATCAAAACAGAACTAAAGTTACAGAGGCACAGAAAGAATAAGTGAAACACCAGTTACGCCGCATCCTGAAATATGTGGTGTGACCTATAGCCCATCAGCCTGTATTGCAATATTCCCAGTTCCGAAATGAGCCGCATCAGGTTATGTTCCATGCCATACCACGAGCCCCGATAACTGTTCACCGATGCCGCCACAGGGCGACGTCCAATATTCACGGCATCATAAGCCGGATTTTGTTCAGAAATGGCATCCCACCGAACGTCAAGCCCGGTGGGTTCATGATATGCCTCGCCCTGTTTGCCATTCTCGTCTAACCCGCATCGCTCACCGATCCCCTGGTTCCGATGTTTTTGGGCGCCGGGACGTGGCCAAGATAGCCCGATAGCCCATTTCTCGTGCCAAGGTACTCGCCAAGAGAAGAGATTCTCGTGTTTTTCGCCCTCTCAGGGGCTCTGGAGGATGTTTTTTTGACAGAACAGACGCACCAGTCCCTCAGCACCCAGGACTGATTCTTTGAGTCGATGTTGTCGGGGACGGAAGAACCTATCCAGGCGGCGACCAAGCAGGATGCTGCTTGAGATTGGCCAGGATCTGGGCAATATCACTGGCGTAGGGATACGCTTCCGAGAAGGACAGCCAGACCTTGCGCGCTGTCAGGTGCAGGCGGGCACCGATTTTCAGCAGCTTCAGGCGGATCGTCGGTTGCATCCAGGTCGAGCCAGATCTCTTGCGGGGGCTTGCGGTACGACTCCAGGAAAAGATCAACCAGCAATCGATCCATGGCGTCACTATCCGCGGCAATCCGCTTGTAGCGGTCTGATGTGGCCGACTCCGGTAGGCCCAACTCAAGACGATTGAGGGTGCTCGAGGCAGCCAGCGGGTTCCCCCGGTCCTGCTCGCGCAGCAGCCCGCCACCGTCCGAAGTGATTCGCCCGCCGTCAAAACGACCCATCACCTCACGCCGCCCCAGGGACTGAAATTCCAGCTGTTCTGGTTTACACTCTGTATTCATAGGCCTCTTTGTTTTGTTGCTGGTAAGTGTTTGGTAATCCTTACTTTATGCAACAAAAAGAGGTTCTTCTCCGCTTTGATGAGTGAGCTTTTGTCCATTTTTCTGCCCTTCGCCGTCTGCATCAGTCGCACAAGCATATGGCTGGTACAGGCGGAGAGGGGTTGAAAAATGGACAGCTACTGCCCTGATGGAGCAAATCATACAGCCCCGTTCTACCTGGATTAAATTGTTCATATTCAAATAATTAGCAATTTATTGTACATTCTGCTCACTCATCAAAGCCGAGAAGAGCCCAAAAAGAGGCCTATTTCCAGTGGGGCGGTGAAATTTCCGGGCGTGCGTCCTGAAAGCTGTGTGCTTTCCAAGTGGGTGAAAGGCCCGCCTCTCAAACCTGGCCGGGAGAGAGTAACCGA
>NZ_JBHNMF010000613.1:1515-1848 GCF_048562965.1 Thiolapillus sp.
ACCTCTCGTAGCAGCAATCCGCCACCGTCCGAAGTGATTCGCCCACCGTCAAAACGACCCATCACCTCACGCCGCCCCAGGGACTGAAATTCCAGCTGTTCTGGTTTACACTCTGTATTCGTAGGCCTCTTTGTTTTGTTGCTGGTAAGTGTTTGGTAATCCTTACTTTATGCAACAAAAAGAGGCTCTTCTCCGCTTTGATGAGTGAGCAAAATGTACAATAAATTGCTAATCAAATACTACCCGCAGAGCGGGTAGTATGATGAAAGCCCCCAGAGGGGGCTATTGTCAGAGTCCCGCCAACCTTAACTGCTCTTGGCGCTTCTCTTCTCG
>NZ_JBHNMF010000614.1:0-1845 GCF_048562965.1 Thiolapillus sp.
CATAAAGAATCAGGAACGGGAAGAGAAGCGCCAAGAGCAGTTAAGGTTGGCGGGACTCTGACAATAGCCCCCTCCGGGGGCTTTCATCATACTACCCGCTCTGCGGGTAGTATTTGATTTCAGTATGAGCCGGCCGAGTTCTCCGGGGTAATCGCCGATTTTTCGGCCGCAGCGTCCCGCCTGGCTGGAAGGGTGGAGGCCTTGGCCGATGTTTCCCGCCAGGAGATCACCGTCGATCTGATGGTGAGCGAAGCAGTGAAGACGATGGAGATCGAGGGCGAACGCCTCGATCGTGAATCGGTCGTCAATTCCATCGCCGCGTTGATGGGGTTCGTCCAGGGTAAAGGATTTTCTTGGGACCAGAAAGCCGAAGGTATCGCTCAATTGATGGCCGATGTTCGGCAGAACTGGGGGCAGCCGCTAACCCACAATCTGCTATTTGCCTGGCAGGAGGCTGTGGTGCCTGAATCCCCTCTCTTCCCCGCCAAGCGTGGCGCGTACCGCGATGAAGAAATGGACGTCGTATCTGGGGCGATCGGTCGCTTCAAGGTCCATTACCATGCGCCGCCGCCCGATCGTGTCGAGGCGGAGATGGATCGATTCATTGACTGGTACAACGAATCGCGCAATGAGTTGCCAGTGCCGATCCGTGCGGGGATTGCGCATTTGTGGTTCGAGACGATCCATCCCTTCGACGACGGGAATGGGCGGGTAGGGCGCGCAATCGCCGATCAGGCATTGTCTCAAGGCCTGGGGTTCCCGACGCTCGGCTGTTTGGCAACAGCCATTGAGCAGAATAAAAAGGCCTATTACCGCGAACTGGGCGATGCCCAGAAAGGCGATGGCCACATCCAGAACTGGCTGGGTTTCTTCACCAGGATGGCCCTCGATGCACAGCAGATTGCGCTCAAGCAGGTCGATTTCATCCTGGACAAAGTTCGTTTCTTCGATCGATTTGGCGATCAACTGAACGAGCGGCAGCAGAAAGCGCTCGATGCGGTTTTTCGGCGTGGGCCTGATCGTGTAAAGCGGGGAATCACGCCCAAGGACTACATGAAGATCACCAAATGCCCAGAGCGTACAGCACACCGGGATATCGCCGGTCTGGCGGCAATGGGAGCCATCGCCAAGGTGACTGGCACGGCCACACGCAATGTCCGTTACGAGATTGCACTGGCCAGTATGCGCCAGGCGCTGGATCGCTCTGGTGTGTCCGACCAGGCACAGGCATTGTTCGAGGCGTCCGGTGCACAAGGCGCCTTGTATCCGGCCAATCCGGCAATCCGCTACGACGGTCCAGTGATCGCTACCAACGAGCAGCACGCGATCCAACAGGTCGCGTCCCGGACTTTCGTCGCGCACCCCATTCAATCACTGGATGATCGTCCCGAGGTCGGGACGGTCGTTTCCATCCACCACGGCCGCGTAACGACCCCGGCGCCCCGAGACGAGCGCGGCATTACCCTGTAAGGAGGCCCATGGCAGATGACTTACGATTCCACCCTTTACAGTTCCGCCAAAGACCAACGAATCGACGAGGCGGTATCTGAGCTCTTCGAGCAGAACGATCCCACCGATCTGGCGTCCGTCCACCAGGCGCTGTACCAGGGCGACGTCAGCCGCACCGACATCCCGCTGCCAGCCATGGAGAGCGAAGCGAAGGCTGGTAGTCCCCAGTAGCCGCGAGGCCGCACTGTTTTCCCGGCGTGCCTTGCGCCAGAGGGAAAATAAGCAAGCGTGTCTTCGGCCTCGTGATAGATTTTGGGGTCGAGTAGATGGGCGTATCTCGCCAGACGCTCTATCGCTATGTCGGCCCGGACGGTGAGTTAAGGGAATACGGTAAAC
>NZ_JBHNMF010000615.1:0-1843 GCF_048562965.1 Thiolapillus sp.
CGGCATGGTCAGCGGCTTTGAGCAGGAGTTGGCTGTCCGAAACGATAAACACAGGCAGAAACTGGCTGATGTGGCATCTTCGCCTGGGGGGGCGCGGCCCAAGTTCCTGTACACGGAATCGGGGGAGGACGGCTTCACGCATTACCTGGTCAAGCTGTCATCAAAAAGTGATAAATACCCAGTCATCCGCCTGGAAGCGGCTTGTCTGCGTGCGGCACAAGCCTGTGGCATTGAGACGCCGGCATGTAGGCTGGAGCGGTATGACGACATCGGTGTTGATGCGCTGTCGATTGTGCGTTTTGATGTGACGCCGGAGGGTGGTCGCCGGCACATGGTCAGCCTCAAGACCCTGATGCACGCAGAGTATTATTACAGCAAAGCATATACGGATATTCTTTAATGTTTTGCGGAAATATTCAGATGATCTGGAGAATGATGCCGTCCGGTTGTTTCGTCAGATGCTCTACAATGCGCTGATCGGCAACCGCCGATGATCACCTGCGTAATTTTACGTTACTCCACGATGATACCGGATGGCGCCTGTCGCCAGGTTATGACATCACGTCGCTGTTTCCTCTTGGCGATAATGAGCCGCACGTTCTGCGCTTCGGATTGAAGGACAACACACGCCCCGGCGCTAACGAGCTGAAAAATCTGGCCAGCACTTTTGGTCTATCGCCTGCTCGGGCGCGGACAGAAACAGATCGGGTCATGTCCTCGATTGAGGAACTGTCTGATGCCATGGCATGGTTTGGTGTGGCGGATGAACCAGCGGAATTGGTGCTAAGGCATGTGGTTGCATACCGTGATCGCCTGAGCACGAAGGCACGCAGGAGGCCAGGGACAAGGTCAACCACCCACCACTAAACCCTCTGGGTTTTAGTGGGGGCTTGTGAAAGCCCGGTTGACCAGGCTCGGCCACCGCCAAGGCTTTTTATGCTTTAGGGTTTTCTATCTGGGGATCCGGGGAAGATGTCTGGGTTGACATTTTAAGGGCGAGAGCCTACCGTCCTCGCCCCCCCCAATCTGAAGCGCAACACACTGTGATTGTGGTCGAAATTTGCGGCAAATGCCCCTAAAATCGGTTGGGAACCGAGTGTAATAGTGGAGTTTTCTGGCGCAATGTGATATTTAGATAACGTCATCATTGAAAGATGGTGACAAAGGGTATTTTTGCATAAAGACTTACGCAAATTACTAATTCAACGGTAAATTTATGAGAAAGCGAGGAAGAAAATGGCTAATGGAGACATGGGAGATTCACAGGTAATCGTTTTTGACAATTTAGTTCGCCCCACCGATGTCATCGGCGAATTCAAGAGTGTCGAAGCTAAGGTTCCGGTGCCATTTTCTACACAGAACGCCTCTGTTTGCCTGCCCGACTATAACAATTATGAAGATATTGCCGCTGCAGGCGAGCGCTCAGGTGGCCGTCTTATGGTGATGCTTGAAGCCTGAGTAGGTATTCGAGATGCGTATGCGTGCCCGCTGACATTATCAGCGGTTTTTTTTGTGTAGTTGCAAGGGAGGCTAGTTTAGATATGAAGTTGTTGTACAACGAAGAGGGAGCGCCTTTCGATCGCTGCCAGCCATGGAGAGCGAAGCGAAGGCTGGTAGACCCCAGTAGCCGCGAGGCCGCACTGCTTACCCGTCGTGCGCATAGCGCCAGAGGGGAAGCAAAGTAGGCATCCAAACGCGGTGTCCAGTCATTGGGAGCCAAGTGCGGAGCAGCAACGAGCTTGCGAAGTTGTTGCGTAGTGCTGGGTGACCAGGACGGCTGGGGCACCAATAGGTTGTCAAAGGCCGAGTCGATTTTGGGGACTGGGATGTCCCAAAATCTATC
>NZ_JBHNMF010000616.1:0-1841 GCF_048562965.1 Thiolapillus sp.
TCCGTGTTGCGCGGGTCGAAAGGGATCGCATCCACCCGCCACTTGTCCTTGCGTGCCGGGTAGTTCATGTTCATGTTGCCCCGGCTGTTGGAATAGCTGAACCAGTGCCCGATGGCACACAACCGCCGCCACTTCGATACCTCCGCCCAGGTCTTGGTGTTCAGCTGGACTGAGGTATTGGCCGTCACCATCCCAATCGCATCCTGCCGGGTAGATAGAATAAACAGAATCAGCATGGCAGAGATCGCCGACTTGCCCACACCGTGCCCGGACGCCACCGCCACCTGCCGGGGTCGCGTGGGCCTGCGCCCATCAAAGGGTTCCGCCTGAATCATGTCACCCAACATCTCCAGAAACTCAGACTGCCAGGTATCCGGGCCGTTGTGGTGCACCAGCTCAGTGCCCGAAAGCCCCCAGGGAAACATCAGACGCACCCACTTCAGCGGGTCATTGCGCGTCTCCAGGCAGAGCTGAGCAAGCTCCGCATCTTCATTCGTCGTCGCTGACATCCCGGTGCGCCTTCATCAGCGTTTCCCGCACAATGTCACTGGACGTGACTTCCAGCTTCTCGCGGAATGCGCCAATATCCACGTGGTTACCGGCCATCTGCAAAATCGCACTCTTACCGGGGCACTTGACCCGGATACCGTTAGGGCCTACATCAAAATCCAGCAGCTCTGCCGTATCCGGCCATTGCGCTGGGGGCAGCAGCTTACCGTCCTCATCAATGAAATCCCGGGGATCCAGCTCGATCAGCGCGCGGGCCCGTCGCTTGATCCATGCAGCATCCATCTCCTGCTCCCGGTACTCGCGCTCCTGATGATACGCAATCTCTTCCGCAAGCTCTTCCAGGATGTGCAGCAGCGCTTTCGTCTCAATGCCCGTCTTCTTGGACGTGCCCCGAATCGTGCGCGTTTGCAGGTAAGCCTGAACAACTTCGTCTTTGTCATATTCTGTAGTCATGCCCGCAGTATAGGGCGTTTCAGCTTACGTAGCAAATTAATAACCCCAGTGACAGTGTGGTCTCTGTTTTTCAAAAAGTGGGTCTAGGTCATCACGGCCTACCCCACGGGCGCGGGGGCAAAAGGGGGACGCGGGGGCCTGGGTAGCGCGGCCACTGTGAACCTGCACAATGACCGAGTACACGCAATAGCGCAGAAACGTGACGAACCGGGGCAAATGCGCAGGATTACCGGGTGCGAGAGTGCTGTTAAATACAACTCGCAGTAGCTGAGTGCTGCCAAATGCACGTAGCAACGCAGTAATCCAGGGCGCAGGGCTGAGATGCCGGGTGACCGGGTGAGTGTGCCAGCATCCAGGCGCAGGCGTGCCAGCATCCAGGCGCGCAGGTGACCGGGTGAGCGTGAGGGCGACCGGGGCAGGCAATCAGGCGCGCAGGTACCAGGGTTGCAGATGTGCGCGTAATGCGCAGGCGTGCAGGTAATGCGCGATCGTGGCGCGTTAGTGCGTGAGATGCGTGGGCGTGTTGGTTGTGCGCGATTTTGGCAGCTGAAATAAAAAAAAAAAATAGCTCCAGAAAAAAAAAAAAAAAAAAAAATGCTGGAGCTTTGTGAGAACTGTATCAACTCTATCATCAACTGCCATAATAGTTATTTACAGACAAATCAGCAAATAAATAACAGAAATGCTTGCAATCCTACCCATTACATGCAATACTGTAACTCATGAACCAACCGACACAAACCCAGCAACCAAGCAAATTAATTGCAAAAATGTTTAAAAACTTGTTGACACCGCAGGAATGCAGTGCTATAGTTAACCCACATTAACGAGAACCCGAGGAGATATTAAATGACTATTGAACCCCTGACTGCTGAAGA
>NZ_JBHNMF010000617.1:0-1839 GCF_048562965.1 Thiolapillus sp.
GGAGGCCTACTTTGTTTTCCCTCTGGCGCAAGGTACGCCGGGAAAACAGTGCGGCCTCGCGGCTACTGGGGTCTACCAGCCTTCGCTTCGCTCTCCATGGCTGGCAGCGGCGGAAGGCCAGTTCGTTCTGCGCATGAACGATGCGCCTGTTCCGGCGGTCATCGGAACCCAGCTTCCTGCGGTGGTAACGCCGCTGATCATCCAGCGATTTTCTTTCTACCGCCTCGATAACGGGTGGCTGCTCATCCTGCAACTGCCCGCGAATGATCCTGCGTTCCCTGTCACCGCTGTTCAATAGCATCCAAACGAGCACGGACAGGTTGATTACATTGACGAGCAGGAGGTTGGCCGTTGCGCCAAACACGGTAAGAACCGCCGTGTAGGATTCGAGGCTCTCCCTGCTGATGCCCATGTACATCATGATTTTGGCCGCGGCTACTGTGGGAATCACTGCCAGCAGCTTGCCGAAGCTGTCCTGGAAACCATGAGTAACAACAGCCACCAGGTAACCGGCCAGAGGAATACCCACTTTCTTCCAGCCGCTGGCGCGGGTCCATCCCCAGGCAATACAGCCACCAAGAAAAGCACTGAACACGATGTGCAAATCGGTGCCCAGATAGGTAGCGCGGCTCAAGGAATTGACGAAAAAGTCCGACCAGCCAGTTTCAGGATATTCGACCAACGCAAAATAGGCTGCCATTTCGAGACAGGCGAAACCAAATCCGCCAAGAGCACCGTAGAGGATGCCATCACGGACGCCCGTGACTGCGGGGCGGGCGAAAAGCAGGATCAGCAGCAGAGGAGTGATCTTCAGGGTTTCTTCGGAGAAGCCGACATACAGGAAATCCGGAATCCCCAGACCGCTCAGAGCATGATTCAAATGGGAGGTGACCGGCCCGAAGAACAGTATCACACTCAGGGACACGCCCCAGAAAAACAGGCCAGGCACCCGTTTTCTGCGCATCATGAACGCCAGGAACACCAGGGTCGGGGAATAGAGCAGGGCCGCCAGGGCGATACCTATCAACATTTCCACTGGCGCCTGAAGGTAGTACTTTTTGAACTGCGGGTAAGACCAGACAATCAGCAACAGCGCTGCTGCCGACACCATCAGCAACACACCCCCGTTTTTCAGTGGGCTGCGGAAAGAAAGGCGAACTGCGGGAAAAAGCCTCCGGCCCCTGCAGATTCTCCCAGCGGCAGGGTTATGTCGATATCACGTTAAGGAACGGCCGCAGTTTCAGCCTCAGACCTGCGAACCAAGCCAATCACTTCAAAGACCAGAAAGGCAACAAGGTAGTACGCACAGTAAGGGGGAATGGCAATCACAAGTGGGAACACAAACGCGTCGTTGTTTCATTCGACCCCGACAGCGGCAGCAATGCACACCCTGGCAACAAGACAGGCGAGACGCCACCACATCTGAAGGATCTTGTCGGTCAGTATGGCGGAGAAGCAGAAGATCAGCTCATGGAGCGTGGCTATGTGCTGAGGAATTCCAGCAAATCCGGCCGGGACGTATACTCCAACTGGCAGCACAGACGTGACGGGCAATGCATTACCGTACGCAGTGATGAGAAAAACGGCCGATACAAATCCATTGTCTATACCATGGAATATGACTGCAAAAAATAGCCGTATTTCCTGAAAAATACCGGAATCCGGATACATTCCCGTGTATCCGGATTTTTTTTATCCTGCCCCAACAGGTTTTCAGACCAAGCGTGTCTTCTGCCTCGTGATAGATTTTGGGACATCCCAGTCCCCAAAATCGACTCGGCCTTTGACAACCTATTGGTGCCCCAGCCGTCCTGGTCACCAAGCACTACGCAACAACTT
>NZ_JBHNMF010000618.1:0-1838 GCF_048562965.1 Thiolapillus sp.
TACTCTAAACTCTAGTCTTCAAAGGTATTACCTTTTGATATTGAGGTGGCAAAATGGCAACATCAGTAAAACTTGATGATGATCTGAAAAGCCGGATCCAGCACTTAGCTGAAGTGCGGCATCGTTCATCGCACTGGATCATGCGCGAAGCGATTCGAGACTATGTTGAGCGTGAGGAAAAACGAGAATCTTTCAAACAGGATGCGCTGCGCGCCTGGGAAGCCTACCAGGAAAACGGACTGCATCTGACGCTTGAAGAAGCTGACGCATGGCTGGCGAAGCTTGAAGCGGGCGAAGATGCGGAGCTGCCTAAGTGCCACATCTGATCTGGTCTCCGCCAGCTCTCGCTGACGTACAGCGACTCTATCTCATGGGGTGAGCCTGCAGGCGGAAATCTATACCCAAATGCGGCTGCCGCCGGTGCATTTTGGATCAATCCGACTTCCAGGCAGACAAAAGGCTCCGCACCTTGCGATGCAGAGCCTTGGATCAGAGGCCCCAGTCCCACCCGCTTCGATCAGGCGTCATTACCGGCTGGGGTCTGCTACCCGGAGGTAGTCTTACAAGCCCGATTAATCGGGAACCATATCTGCTGGCGGCGGAGCCTGATCCACTTTCAGCGCCATGCCGTGCAACTCACCATCTTCTGTCTGGACACGTACCCGCAAAGTGCAGGCGTCTTCAAATTGAATTGGGGAGAAGGCCAACATAAATTGCGCCATTTGGACCCGTTCCTTTCGTTGTTCTTCGGTCATCTCCTCGGCAGAATCAGAGGCGGCTGCCAATTGTTCTTCGTCGAGGGCGATTTCCTGCAAGATCTCTTCATCCCGCAGAACCCGTAAATTCAGCACTTTGATCGGTTCATCAGCCGGTGTAACGATTTTCACGGACAAACACAACTTGGGCAGCGTGACCGGAAACGCCGGGACGAATAGTCCGCCGGAATAGACGCCGATAAACGAAAGCTTTCCGCCAACCTCGTGGCGGATATCGTCACAAAACAGGGTTTCGACGTGGCGTGTAATCATTTCTGTCTGGCTTGTGCAATGGCTTCCTGGCGCTTAAGCGCTTGGTCCAGGGTATTCAGATCAATCTCCAATGCCCGGGTGAGTTTACGGCAGGTTTCGATAGTCAGGTTCTCCCTACCCCGTTCGATACGGGCAATATGCGGCTGACTGGTCGCCAATGCCTCGGCAAGACGGGCCTGAGACCATCCCTTGCGTAATCGTAGGGTGCGCACCGTGTCGCCATCTTCGCCATAAAAGGTATCGGCCACCCATTGCCGCCCTTCCTCCAAGGCAGCCCGGCCCTTGGCATCCCCCTCCCATTCGGCCGACAACTGGCTAATGGAGGAGTGCTTGGCCGGAGCTTGTGGGCTGGGCGTGGTATAGGCTTCGAAGGCGAAGACCTGGCAGCGGGTACGACTGGTCGCCGTGCCGGAGTCGCCGAAAACCCTTTCAAAGCTCTTCGTAGGCGCGGAGGATGCGCTGGCCGATGGGGTGCTTTGCATCATAGTCGAACTCCCGTGGCGCAATCGCCAATACGTGGTAATGGTGTGTTCTTGGCTCGAAGGCGTAGATGATACGATAGCGCAGGCCATTTCCCTTCAGGTCCCACATCTTCAATCGCCATAGATTCCGCCCCTCGCGCCATTGACTTTGCCACCTGCTGACGTGGAAATCCGCTGTGCCGTAATCGTGCTGGGTCAATCGATCCAGCAGGTCGGGATCGCCCTCCAACTGCTCCAGCAGGGCCAAAATCCGGCCCGCCGTTCGGGGCTCACTCTCCCGCAGGGCCAGCAGGTCAGCCTTGGCATCGTCATGAATGAAAAGGGCGTA
>NZ_JBHNMF010000619.1:0-1834 GCF_048562965.1 Thiolapillus sp.
ACTAATTAATTGTTCTAGTTCACAAATCTGGTCAACCGTGGGCAAAGGCAGGGCATTCAGTTCATAAGCGGATACGGCCACGCTGCCACTAATGCCACGAAATGCCCTATCTACGGCTTCAGTGCTGAGTAAGGCACATACTGTTTTCGGGCTAACCGCTGCAATGTCTAAGCCCTCGCAGTAAATCATGTTGAGATGGTTTTCTACGACAGCTCCACCATACCCATCCAGGAAGTCCTGTGGTAGCAAAGCTGGAATCAAGCGGCGGGCTTGCTCTTTCGCGGTAGTACGCTGCAGCACAACGCAAGAATGCCGAGTTACCAGGTGAGGCTGTTTAGCAGAGAGCGCAATATACGGAACATGATTCCGGCGAGTAGCACTGAACTTAAAGCCTTCAGATGTCACTGACTCTGCCCAGATCAAAGGCAGGGTGTTTTTTGAAGGCATCGAGCGGAGCTGATCTTTATGGCGGTTCCACACAAGCTGACCAGTCGAGACTGCATAGCCAAGGTCTATGAGACGCGTGGGCATCTTTGCCAGGTTAGCGATAAACTTCGCATCTACCGTGCTGCGAGGAATCACCCAAGGTTCGCCCGACTTAGGAATCTTAACCTTGCCAATCTTCTCAACCTTCGCGGAATTTAGCCCTTGCGGCATTACCAGCGATATATTGGCAGATTGATTACTTTTCTCTTTTTTGTAGGCAGTCAGCAAAGTTTCTTGAAGCACGTCATCAAAAACGCCATTTCGATCAGAGATGAAGTCGATACCTTTTACTGTCGTTTCGGCGGTCAACAACTCACGCAGTGATTTGAAATACTGCCCACCCAAGAATGAAGTGGGAGTGAGGTAAGCAACCACCCCGTTGTCTGTTGCAAGTCGCAGCGCCAGGTCAGTAAACAAGCCGTATAGGTTTGCATGGCCGTACAATGACCGTGAATAAGTGTCCCGCATTTCTGGAGAGAGCTTTGTGCGCCCATAGGGAGGGTTGCCAATTACCAGGTCAAAACTCCCCATATCGGACACGTTAAGTGCGTCTCCAACGGTGATCAAGTTTGGCAATCGCCGCTTGGCTTCGACGCACAGCGGAAGGATTGACGCTTCCAGGATTACACTGTTCATCCAAGCTGCAAAGGGGTCAATTTCAATACCGCGCAGCCTTTGGCCAATACGCTTCAGTGTCCACTCAGCGGATGCTTTGGGCATGCGCTTAATCATTCTCATTGCCACAGGAGCCAAGAAAGCCCCTCCACCGCACGCAGGATCAATGGCTGTGCCTTTTCCGAAATCAAAGCCAGCTTTTTCGGCCAGGTCCAGCAGCCGGGATGCAAGTGGAGGCGGTGTGTAATAAGCGCCCAAGCTGGAGCGCAAGGAACTGGGCAGCATTACAGTATAAATTGAACCGATCAGATACCCGGCATCTTCCTCCGGGAACTGAGCTATCAACTCCCCCGTGTCCGCCGCCAGTTGCAGAGCATCCGGCTCAATTTCCTGTTCAAGGTATGGTGAGCCTTTAGGCTTCATTCTCGACTTGTAACGCTTGCAGAGGGTCTGCCAATACGTGTCGATTACAGCAGCGCAAAATGCCCGTGCATCCTGGACACGCTGCTCATCAGAGGGGCGTGAGTTTGCAAAGCCCCTCGCCATCGCTTTGCAGGCATGGTAGCGCACAAGCGGGTCATTGAACTGAGCGACATCCTGTAAGGCAAGCGTCGTTCTCATTATCGTTTTCCTTGTCGGTAAGGGAGGCGGTGTGTTGCATAAACCACCGTTTATGGAATGGTGCATTGACCTAATAATAGGGTACTTTCTCTATAAGGACTAGTCGAGTAGA
>NZ_JBHNMF010000620.1:0-1820 GCF_048562965.1 Thiolapillus sp.
TATATAGTATTGCGAATCGTTATCTTTTGCGTTCCGGATATTATCGACGAAACAACAGACCGGCCCCTGCTGCTGGAGGACATGCATGATCAAACCTTGCCGCCTGTTTCCGCTTCTCCTGTCTGCCACGACCCTGCTGCTTCCCTTCGTGACTGCAGTGGCAGACGAGGCAGCATTGAAAGAGGAAGACTACAATCTCAAACACAGGGTCGAACGCCTGGAAAAAAGCCGCATACCGTTGCATGAAGAACTGGCTGCCGAAGACGAGGAAACGGAGAAGAAAGACGCTGAAAGCCAGGCTGCGCCCTCATGGCTGGACCGTTTCCATATCAGCGCCCTCATCGAAATAGAAGCCGCCTACTGGGGAACCCGCGAAGAAAGTGAAACGGACCTGTCTCTTTCAACGCTGGAACTGGGTATCGACTACAGCCTGAATGACTTATTCAGCGCCCACATACTCGCGTTGTATGAAGAGGATGGCGCCAACCCGCCTCAAATCGACGAAGCCCTGATCACCCTTCACAACCTGGAGGAGTCACCCTGGTCCCTGGCGGCAGGGCGCATGGTGCTGACTTTCGGCAACTATGAAAGCGGCATGATCACAGACCCACTCACCCTGTACCTGGGGGAAACCCACGCGACTGCCATGCAGGCCGGTTATCTGTCCGGCACCTTCCAGGCAACTGTCTTTCTCGGCCAGCCCCGCACTGGAAACGCGCGAGATGGCAGGCATCCCCTGTATGGTTTCAACCTGAACCTGGCTGACGATACGCACCAGGAATATCCCGCTCACAACATCGGGCTGTCCTGGACAAGCAATCTGACCGATTCCGACGGGCTTGTGGACGCCATCAGGGAAGCATCCGGTTTGCACGGGGCCGTGCCTGGCCTGGGCATGAATATCAGCATCGGATCTGGTGATCTGCTGCTTGTCGCCGAATACATGGGCGCCACGAAGCGCTTCCATCCCAAGGACCTCGCATTCCGGGAGAAGGGCGCCTTGCCCGGCGCCAGCAACCTGGAGGTCGATTGCCTGTTCCATCTTGCGGGAAAGAAAGCCCACCTTGCAATGGCCTGGCAGTACACGCGTGAAGCACTGGCCATGGCACTTCCGGAAAACCGCTATCTGGCAATGCTTGCCATGGATATTCACGAACACACCACCCTGTCACTGGAATATGCCCATGACCGGGACTATCCAGAGAAAGATGGTGGCACGGGCGACGCCAGCAACGTCCTCACTCTGCAACTGGCAGCCAGTTTTTAGGGGGTTATCACAGACCAGCCGGTGACTGCGCCCACAGGTAAAGGAATGCGCTTGCCAGATACAGACTAGACAGGGTCGACCCAGTCCTTGGGACGCAACTGGTCTTCACGGACATGGGCGGTGAAGTATTCGTCGGCATCGTCCAGATCCACGTTCTTTCCTTCACCATCGACCAGGGGAAGATCATAGTCTTTCCAGCCACGGATGCCGGTTTCAAGTGAGGCTACATTCTTGAAGCCAAGCACCTGCAGGGAGTTGGCCGCCAGCACGCTGCGCTGTCCGGAGCGACACACCACCACCACTTCCCTTTCCCGTGCCATGACCAGCTCGGGTTCGGTCTCCTCATAGTCCCATTCACAAGCCGATTCGAGTATGCCCCGCGGCACCAGCAAAGACCCTTCGATATGCATGGCTTCATACTCATAGGGTTCACGCACATCCACCAGCAGGATGTCCGGGTTCTCCTTGAGACGTTCTTCGAGATCCCAGGGCATGTGTTCCTTGACGTTGTGCAGGCAGTCTTTTACCAGTTCCAGAAAACGTTTCATTTATT
>NZ_JBHNMF010000621.1:0-1818 GCF_048562965.1 Thiolapillus sp.
ATCTCAGCACGCAGCTTTGGTGTTGTACGGGCTTGTGGATGGATAACCATGGCGTTATGCTTCCTCCAGGTTTTGCGTGAGCCAGTCGTTCAATATCTGGCGGGTTCGGAACAAAAGATAGATCCTTTTTGGAATATAATCACATGGTACCCGACACCCACCTGGCCACGGCCCTGGGTATAGCGGTGATCCATCGTGGCCAGCGGGTTCGCTTCTTCAATGTCGTGGATCTGGTGAATCGCCTGGAACAGGAAAAGGCCAATGGCCAGTCCGGCAAAATCATTCGCCAGCTGTTACAGGTGGATCTGGTGATCCTTGATGAACTGGGGTATCTGCCGTTTCCGGAGTCTGGCGGTGCTTTGCTGTTCCACCTGGTCAGCCAGCTCTATGAACGCACCAGTCTGATCATCACCACCAATCTGTCCTTCTCTGAATGGGTGCAGGTCTTTACCGATGCCAAGATGACGACCGCCATGCTCGACCGCATCACTCATCACTGCGACATCATCGAAACCGGCAATGAATCCTACCGGTTCAAACACCGCAATCAGGCCTCATAGCCTGGTCAAAATTGCACGCTGATACCTGGTCAATTTTGGATGCTGTTTGACAGTCTGGTCGAGAAAGCAGGTATCGATAAGCCTGTATCACCGCACAAGCTCAGGCATACTTACGCTACCCGGTTGCTGGAGTCCGGGGCGGAACTGGTGGATATTCAGACGTTACTGGGGCATGTTAATCTGGCGACGACGCAGATTTATACGCATGTGAGTGAAGAGAGGATGGCGGATGTGGTGTCAAAACTATAAGCTATACTACTTGGTAGCAATTTTTCCCACCCTAATCAAACGAGGAATCTCATGGCCAGCGTCGAAAAACTCAGCATAGCCCTGACACATGAAATGGCTGATGAAGTACGCACAGCAGTCAAAAGCGGTGACTATGCCAGCAGCAGCGAGGTTATCCGTGAAGCGCTGCGGGACTGGCGACGAAAACGCGCCCTCCAGGATCAGGAGATCAAGGAACTGCGAGGTCTTTGGCATGAAGGACTAGAGAGTGGCAAAGGCCGATACGGATCTATGGAAGAGATCAAACAGGCGTCTCGCAGACGCTTGGCTGAGAACGATCAATAAGCCCTGAATATGGCCATTTTTCAAAAAACAGCTCAGGCTGAAGAAGACCTGATCGATATCTGGCTCTACATTGCCCAGGATAATCCTGCTGCAGCCGATAACTTACTTGATTCCTTTGAGGAGAAAGGCCAACTGCTGGCAGAGAACCCAGAACTGGGGCAAGCAAGGCCAGATATTGCTGAAGATTTCCGATATTTGCCGGTTGGGCGCTATCTAATGCTTTACCGCATGATTCCCAACGGGATTGAACTGGTGAGAGTGGTGCAGGGTATGCGACTTTTGAGTGCGATATAGGCCGTGCTGTTGTGTTGCGCTGGGTCAATCCTGATAACCGACGCTATTACCAGGTTGATCTGGTGAAGGATCTGCTTGGAGACTGGACTGTTGTTAAGGCTTGGGGCAGTCTGGATTCTCATCGAGGGAATCAGAAAATATGCCTGGTTTCTGGTAAAGAAGATGGGTTAAGCGAGATTCAGGGACTGATAAAAGAACGGCTGTGGCGTGGCTATGCGCTTCAATCAAGTAAATAAAGAGAAGATAAAGAACCAGCAACTACTTAATTAGCTGTCAAGTTCCGATAGATCATAAACTTTCTTTTTGAATAATTCTGGTCGTTCTTTGTACCAATTCTTGAGCGCCTGAATGGGCGTGATGTGCCCCAGGTTTTTCTGTGGGATATGGTAAT
>NZ_JBHNMF010000622.1:0-1817 GCF_048562965.1 Thiolapillus sp.
AGTTGTTGCGTAGTGCTTGGTGACCAGGACGGCTGGGGCACAAATAGGTTGTCAAAGGCTGAGTCGATTTTGGGGACTGGGATGTCCCAAAATCTATCACGAGGCCGAAGACACGCTTGAATTTGCTGTTTTGCTGGTTTGTGGGTTTTTCAATAGAGGACTGTATTTGGCACCACTCGACCTTCACGCAAGAGCCGTGACCGGCTGTTCGAAGACAAGGTGGTGCACAAATTCTTTGCCCAGGTGCTGGAGCAAGCCCGGGCAGCAATCTGGTATTGAAGAAACGTTTCAGCGTGGAAGGGATTCTGCTCAAGGCGCTGGCTTCGCTCAAGAGCTATCGTCCAAAGGACGAAGGTGAACCATCGACCTCGGGTGGTGAGCGCAACCCCACAGTGGATTTCGGGGGGAGGGAATCGCCGTTGGGAAGCAACGAGTTCAAAACCGAACCTGATGCTCTGTTGTTCAGGAAGAGCAAAGGTGCCACGCCCAAGCTCAATTGCATGGACTCTTTCTGATGGAGAACCGACATGGTCTGGTGGTTGATGCCCATGTGACGGGAACAGTGGAACGGGAGGCGCGGACAAAAACTACGCGTGAAGGGCATTGTGGAGGGGATGCGCTGTGCCAACGCCACCCACCATTCATCAGCCATCGATGGAGTACTGCCCGCCATGATGGTTACAAAACCAGCCAAACGATTCGTAAGCGGATCGAAAAATGTTTCGGTTGGCTCGAGAGCATCGGTGGGTTGCGCAAGAGCCGGTTTGTAGGACGTGAAAAGCTAGACTTCCATTTTATGCTGGGCGCGGCGACATGTTGATGGGTAAATTCGACAGAATTCTGGCTTAGCATATTTACAATACCGACCCATTTTGAAGATTTCTATAGTTAGGTGCCGCCCAATGGTTGACTCTCCTCGAGTTAGTTTTCTTTTAATAGGCGCTCAAAAATCAGGGACTACCGCATTGGATGCCCACCTAAAACAAAATCCTTATCTTTGTCTTCCAAAAAGGCGCAAAGAGCTTCATTTTTTTGATACTGATGATCATTTTATTGGTGGAGAGCCTAATTATGAGATATATGAAGCAAATTTTATGCATGCTTTATATGGCCAGTTGCTTGGGGAAACTACTCCTTCATATATGTTCTGGTATTCGGCTCCACAAAGGATATGGGCTTATAATCCAGCTATGAAACTGCTGATGGTGTTACGTAACCCGGTTACTAGGGCTTACTCCCACTGGAATATGAAGCGAGCACAGGGGAGAGAACAACGATCGTTCGGCGAAGCGATAAGAGGCGAATATGATATGTGCCGAGGCTTATTGCCGTATCAGTGCCTGGAATTCTCCTACCTTTCGAGGGGGTTCTACTGTGAGCAGATTCGACGAGTTTTATCTTGCTTTCCCAAAGAGCAACTTTTGATCTTAAGGAGTGAAGAGCTAGAGTCCGATACTGATGCTGTTATGGAAAAGGTATGGGATTTTCTGAAGATTGAGAAGTATCCCATACGTATGTTAAGCAGGAAAGATATGCATAAGGGACATTATGAGAAAGATATGTCTTCTGCGGATAAAGACTACTTGGTATATATGTATGAATATGAGATCTTACAGTTGGAACGTATGCTAGGTTGGGACTGTTCTAATTGGCTTGGGTCGTAATTAGTGTGCGTCAAGTCCCGATAGATCATGGGTTTTCTTTTTGAATAATTCCGGTTGTTTTTTGTGCCAATCCTAATAAGCGCCTGAATGGGCGTGATGTGCCCGATGTTTTTCTGCGGGACATGGTAGTTGTAGATTTTCTGATACTGGTAC
>NZ_JBHNMF010000623.1:0-1810 GCF_048562965.1 Thiolapillus sp.
ATGATGAGGTCGTTATGCTCAAGAATCTGCGCTGTCCGGTTCGGCTGGTCTGGGTGTTCAGAAAAACACGCCGGGTCGCTTTCTTCAGCACCGACCTGACACTCTCGGCCCAACAGGTCATTGAGTATTACGGGGCACGTTGGAAGATCGAATCCGGGTTCAAGGAGATCGGCAGCGCCAAAAGCCAGACGCGCAATGCACATGCGGTGATCAATCATCTGAACTTCTGTATGATGGCGACGACCATTACCGGGATCTATGCCGATCGCATCAAGGCAGATCCCCAACGGCGCCATGTGGTCAAAGGGCGTACCAGTTTTGCCTTTTCCGATGTCCGGAGACTGATTGCCGATGCCGCGCTATCTGAGGATTTTCTCAGACTTTGGCCCGACCGGGAGAAATGCCGGCAAAATACTTTCGTCTCCCTTCTGCTACGCATGGTGGCTTGAGTTTGCAAGATCAGGGAAGTGAAAATAATGGTGAAACTTCAGATCACGATCTGATCAGCGTCGATTTCAAACCAGGGCAGAACAGTGACATCGGAGCGTGTTTGCGGGGTGTCACCACCGTAGACTAGCCACGCCCTTCCAGCGCTTTCACCTGCCAGCTTTTTCCAGAATTCCAGCCCCTTGAAGTAGTCACGGTTGATGGTTTGCCCGGATTTGATTTCCAGCGGTGACAGATGGGTTCCATGGTCAATCAGCAGGTCCACCTCGTGTCCTGAACGATCTCGCCAGAAGTAAAGGTTCGAAGTTTCACCTGCGTTATAACGGGCTTTAAGCAATTCACTGATGACCCAGGTTTCGAACAAGGCGCCTCGTTGGACATGGGTCGCCAGTTGCTCGCTGTTCTGGATGCCGAGTAGCCAGCTTGCAAGGCCGGTATCCAGAAAATAGAGTTTGGGGGTCTTGACCAGACGCTTGTTGAAATTCTGGTGATGGGGTGGCAGCAGATGCACGATATAACTGGCTTCCAGTACCGATATCCAGGCCTTGGCCGTGTTGTGCGTAATACCACAGTCATTGGCCAGCGAGGAAAGATTGAGGAGTTGCCCGGTTCGGCCTGCGCACAATTTAAGGAAGCGTTGAAAGGTGCCTAAATCCCGTATGTTGATCAACTGCCGGACATCACGCTCCAGGTAAGTGCGTACATAGTTTCCATACCAAGGGTGGGGGTTGAGTCCGCGGTCGAAGATGGGGGGGAACGCACCATCAAAGAGTGTCTTATCGAGGTTCTGGCCAACTTTTTCTGCATGTTGTAACTCGTTGTAGGTCATGGGGAGCAGTGTCAGTAATGCGGCCCTGCCGGCCAGACTTTGGGTGATACCTGACAACAGGCCGAACTGCTGGGAGCCCGTGAGGATAAACTGGCCGGGTTGTTGTCTTTCATCGACACGCGTTTGAAGATAGGAAAACAGGGCGGGGCAGCGCTGCGCCTCATCCAGGATGGCGCCATCGCCAAACTGGTTCAAAAAGCCACGAGGGTCTGTTTCAGCAAATTCCCGTTGATCGAGATCTTCAAGCGATACGTAACTGTGTCCGGGAAAGGCATGCCTTACCAGAGTGGACTTGCCGGACTGGCGAGGCCCGGTGACCACAACCACTGGATAGCCGTCGGCGAAGTGTTGAAGCCTAGGTTCTGCGTTTCGGGGGATGTAAGACACAGTGGTTTCTGGTTGCTTTACATAACCCTGAATCCGTATTTTCAAATGCGGCCTTCAATTTTGCTCGCTCATTCTTACATCTGGTAGCGTTATTTGACTGGCGGCTGCCTTGTTTGACTGCTCAGCGACATGATTTTCAGCGGGGCT
>NZ_JBHNMF010000624.1:0-1810 GCF_048562965.1 Thiolapillus sp.
CCGTCAATGCCACACGGTATGCCACCGGCCGGGCGCTCCAGACCCTGGGGCTGCCCACCACCTTCTGGTCGGGCGGGCGCACCAAGAAAAACCGTTCGGATCAGGGCTATGCCAAGGACCACTGGACCGACGCGGCCTGTGTCGGTGAGGCCGGCAGCGCCGTGCGCATCCCCCGGGCATTGCGCCCGCTGATTGTCCAGGCCACCGGGCACGGCTCCCGGCAATTCTGCCGGATGGACAAGTACGGCTTTCCGCGCACCAAACCCAAGCCCCGTCGGGCCACGGTGCGGGGATTTCGTACCGGCGACCTGGTGCATGCCCGCGTGACCACTGGCAAGAAACAGGGCGCCTACCAGGGCCGGGTGGCCGTGCGCTCATCCGGGTCTTTCAATATCACCACGGCCAACGGCGTGGTACAGGGCATCGCCCACCGGTTCTGCCGCAAGATCCAGTCGGCAGATGGTTATCACTACAACCTTGGAGGCCGCGATTCCTCCCCCACCTCCGCTGGCGCGGCAGGTCGGGGTATCCTCGCGGGGAATTGATGATGAGCCGCTTTGCTTCGTTTCTGTTTGCCGCATTATTTTCCGTTGCTGTTTTCACGTCGGCACCTCCCGCCCGCGCCTCATTGAGTGATGCGCTGTCGGACATGCTGTCGGCCACCGCCACAAACCCGGGGGTCTACATGTCGCAGCGGCGAGGCGTTCTCACCGGGGGGTCCTTTCAGATGCGCTGGCCCATCCGGAACATTTGGCTTATGCATGTCGCGCCACCACACCTTCAGGCAGGCTGTAACGGCATAGATTTCTTTGGCGGCAGTTTCAGCTTCATCAGCGCCGAACAGTTCAAGCAAATCCTCCGCCAAATCGGCACAGCCGCCGTAGGTTATGCCTTTCAGTTGGCTATCGCCACCATTTGCCAGGAATGCGCATCTCTCATGGCTCACCTTCAGGATCTGATGAATAACATCAACTCGCTTGAAGCCTCGTCCTGCGCTATTGGTGCCAAACTTGTTTCCTGGACCGCATCCAAAATGGATCTCAATGACGCTGGAAAGGCCGAACTGAAAAAAATCGAAAAGGCGGCTGGCGGTGCTGATGGTTTCTTTGACGCGCTGCAGAAAATGTTCACCGACCCCGGTTGGGGCAGTGATTCCGCTTCCTATGCCGTTCAGTCCGCCAACTCCACAGGCAGCTACGGTGGTGTCGACAAAATCGGTAACATCACCTTTCGTGCGTTATACAAAGATAGCGCTGTTATGAAGCTTGGTAGCATTCTTTCCAACTACAGCTCGCGTGATAATTTCTCGATTGAACTCATGATCAGTCTCGTGGGCACAGTTGTATACCCGGAGGACCCCAAGAATTCAGAAGATAATGGTGGTTGCAATGCCAGCCCATCCGATCAGAAGAGCGCCTGTGTGCCCACGCCTTATCGGAAGAACTTCTCCCTGGAGAACATGATGTGGGCCAAAAACGGCACGGGAACAAATTCTGGGGCCAACCAAGATTATTACAACATGTGGCGTTGCAAAACTTTTAACGGTGGCATTCGTGGTTGCGCTTCAATGTACGAGGGAAAGTATGTTGAGCGCACCCTGGACCAAATCGTTCATCACGAACTGTTTGGCACCTACGATATGAACGACATAACGGGGAATTCCAACAGTATTGTCGGAAAAATCCAGTTAGGTGCAGACCTTACCCCCTCACAGCAGAATTTCATCAATATCACGCCTATTCCTTTATACCGGATACTGGTGGATGTCCACAAAGCTCCTTCAGCTGTGCCGTTCATAGCCAAGTTTGTC
>NZ_JBHNMF010000625.1:0-1802 GCF_048562965.1 Thiolapillus sp.
AGACAGGGGTAATCAAGTAACGGTATGCATAAGCTCACATTGCATCACCTTCAGGAAAACACGATGACCGACAAGAAACTCTGGGCCGGACGCTTCAATCAGCCTACTGACGCCTTCGTAGAAGCCTTCACCGCTTCCGTGGAATTTGATCAGCGCCTCGCCGACTACGATATCCAGGGCTCTATCGCCCATGCCACCATGCTGGCGCGCCAGGGCATCCTCACGGAAACCGAAAGGGACAGCATCATCGGCGGCCTAGAGCGCATCCGCGAGCGGATCGCCAAGGGCGAATTCCCCTGGTCCGTGGCCCTGGAAGACGTGCACATGAATATCGAGGCCGCCCTCACGGAGGACATCGGCGACGCGGGCAAGAAGCTGCATACCGGCCGCTCCCGCAACGACCAGGTGGCCACGGACGTGCGCCTGTGGCTGCGTGACAAAATCGCCGCCATCCAGGCCGAGATCCGTCGTTTCCAGCTGGCCCTGCTGGAGCTGGCGGAGCGCGAGGCCGAGACCATACTGCCCGGCTTCACTCACCTGCAGACCGCACAGCCCGTCACCTTCGGCCACCACATGCTGGCCTGGTTCGAGATGCTGCAACGCGACCATGGCCGCTTCGGTGACTGCGCCCGGCGCATGAATCAATGCCCCCTGGGGGCTGCCGCCCTGGCCGGCACCACCTACCCCATAGACCGGGAATACAGCGCCGAACTGCTGGGCTTCGACGCCCCCTGCGCCAATTCCCTGGATGCCGTCAGCGACCGGGACTTCGCCATCGAGTTCAGCGCCGCCGCCAGCATCCTCATGATGCACTTGTCGCGCATGTCCGAGGAACTCATCATCTGGTCCTCGGCCCAGTTCGGCTTCATCACCCTGTCGGACAGCTTCTGCACCGGCTCCTCCATCATGCCCCAGAAAAAGAACCCCGACGTGCCCGAGCTGGTTCGGGGCAAGAGCGGCCGGGTGTTCGGTCATCTCATGGGACTGCTCACCCTGATGAAGTCCCAGCCCCTGGCCTACAACAAGGACAACCAAGAAGACAAGGAGCCCCTGTTCGACACCGTGGACAACCTCAAGGGCTGCCTCAAGGTCTTCGCCGACATGGTGCCGGAAATCACCTGCAACACCGACGCCATGCGCCAGGCCGCCCTCAAGGGCTTCGCCACCGCCACCGACCTGGCCGACTACCTGGTGCACAAGGGCATTCCCTTCCGCGACGCCCACGAAGTAGTTGGAAAGGCCGTGGCCCTGTGCGTGGAGCGTGGCATTGATCTTGCGGACCTGAGCCTGAACGAGCTGCGGGCGTTCAATGAGGCCATTACCGAGGATGTTTTCGAATATCTCACCCTAGAAGGCTCCGTGGACGCCCGCGACCACACCGGCGGCACGGCCCCGGCGCAGGTGCGCAAGGCCATCGCCCGGGCCAGGGGCGCCCTAGCATGAGCAACAGTGTTCGAGTCAGTGTGACATTTTCCTTTCGCGGTAAATTGCTGCAGCCCGAAATCCGTCTCGACCTGGACAAAGCCTTGCAGCAGAACCTGGAACCGGAAAATATCTATGCCCTCCTCGCTACCCGCAACGGCATCGACTACTATTCCTACGAAGTAACTACTCACCCCTAAGATGAGTACAAGCCTGCCTCGATGGATCTAAATCGCTTTTTCATGTCTGTAGAGGCTTGACATCATAGCACGCCGAGTCTATGCTATTGACCCAACACATCGAATGGATCAACAGCCATGGGCAGTTATTTTGGATCGAAGGCGACCTCCGGACTGTGCCAGCCCATCATCGCCCTGATG
>NZ_JBHNMF010000626.1:0-1796 GCF_048562965.1 Thiolapillus sp.
GAATTCGAAAGAGCAGTAATCGAACATATTATTGAAAAAGAGGCACCAAAATATAAAAAACATTTGCCGTATCTATTGGTAGACAGGCGCGAGAATACAGGCTCAGGTATTTATGTATATTTCAATTACTCAGACAATCCCCCTCTATTTTCTTCCGAGAATAGAACAATTGGTCAGTCTGTATACGCCGAAATTGAAAGCTTGGAAGGCGGTGCTGGATTTATGCTGTACATAGATAATGGACAATTAACCATGTTGGAATCTTTTAGTCATGGTTTAGAACCTTGGCCTGATCATATCTCAAAATTTGAGATTCAAGATTTATGAGTACGATGCTTTTATCGGCCAACGCAACGCGGTAAGGCGTACCGATGTAGGGCGTCAATAAGCGAAGCGCATTGCGCCGAAAGAATAGAGTGGGGAATACGGGGGCAAGTCTTTGATTTATGATTGCTCTGCTTCCAGCCTCCTGATCTGCCTCCAGGCAGGCTTGGCAACAGCCCCATCCCTCAGACCGAGACCACCCGTTACCTGGGCGGGGTAGAACAAGAAATATTTGGGGTCAGAGCAACATTTGTTGTCATTAACCGTACCGTCACCTGATCCAGGCCAACGGCCAAACCGTGGCGATTCACATCACCCACAGCAACGCCCCCACCGAAACCCGCGTGCTGTTTCACGACCACATTGGCTCCCTCGATGTGATCACCGATCCGAACGGCAACATCAAAGAACGCCCCAGCTTTGAAGCCTGGGGCAACCGCCGTGCGTCCAACTGGATCGCCAACCCCGCGCCAACAAGCGACGAACCACGGGGCTTCACCGGACACGAACACCTCGACGACCTGGGGCTGATCCACATGAATGGCCGGGTCTACGACCCCGACCTGGGGCGATTCCTCTCAGCGGACAGCATAGTCCAGTTCCCCAACAACAGCCAAAGCTATAACCGCTACAGCTATGTGCTCAACAACCCCTTGAGCTATACTGATCCGAGTGGGCATTTTGCCGTTGGGTTATTCATCAACTTTATTTCCAGCATAATGACCCAAAGTCTGACTCAGAACATTGCCGCCAATGTTATTACCGCAGCAATGACGAAAACTGAAGCCCTGGTGATACAAACCGCTATCCATGCCGGACTCAATGGCTTGGCTCAAGGCGCAGCTTCATCCGCTATGGGTGGCACCTTTGCTGATGGCTTTGAAGCTGGGGTGCTCAGTGGTGTGCAATTGGGTATTTACAACGGTATTGGGGGTGCTACGAGTATCACTGTAGAGGGTGTGTTGGCTCACGGCTTGGTAGGTGGAGCCTTTGCTAAAGCCAGGGGCGACAGCTTTGGGAGTGGTTTTGCATCGAGCGTATTCAGCAAACTTAGTGCAGGGGCACTCTCCAATAACTTCTCCGACCCATTTGCGGGCGCAGCAGCCTCGGCCATCATTGGCGGCACAGCCAGTACCTTGTCTGGAGGGAAGTTCGCAAATGGGGCATTGAGCTCAGCCTTTGCCCATCTGTTCGGCGGTGCTGGAACTAGACAGCAACAAGCGGGCAACGCCAATGGGGGCGGATTCCTGAAAGGTACACTGGATGTTGTTGGGAAGATATGGGCACTGCCGAATACTATCGCGGGATTGGTCCATGGTGGTGCTGGTCATATTTCGGGGTGGATTAAGGGTACTAGAGTTTAGAGTAAGCAACATTGTTCCACCGTATATTTTCGGGTGAAATAAAGTTGCTATTTTGTTCATACTGCCCGTTAGAGCTTGTTCTATACGCTGATTGCTGCATCCTGCTCA
>NZ_JBHNMF010000627.1:0-1790 GCF_048562965.1 Thiolapillus sp.
TTTGTCCAAGGTAATTTCAACGGCCACTCTCACAAGATTATTTCTCATTTTCTCTCGAATGAAATTATAGACAAATACTGTAATTATTAGTTCCATTAAGAACGCAACACTACACTAGTATCGTCGAATTTGGTCGCTGTAACCTCGCGCTCTTCCACGTAGTCGTTGCTGCGCAGAAAGTCCCTTACCTTGCCATCCGAATGGAGGCAGGTAGCCAAAAAGATCAGCAGTTTTGACCAGGACTTGTCGAAGTAGAAACACTCAAGGTTCAGTGATCGACCGGCCCTCCGCTCCTGGCTGAGATAGCGGCTAAAGCGTTCGGAAAAGTTCTCGTTTTGACCCGAAGAGAAACAGAACACCCGCAATTCGTCGAAATCATTCCCAGCCAACTTGGTGTCGAAGATGGATTGCAGGATGCAGGACTTGCCAGAGCCGTTCTCTCCTATCAGGGTGGCGACCTTGTCGACGCTGAGGATCTGCCCCGCGTTGTGAAGTGGGTTGGGTGCTAGTGTCAGGTTCATGATCTAGGCGCTGTGGTAGAGCTGGTATTGTAATTGACGGAAGGCGGCCAGCACATTGGCTGGGCTGCCACCAAAGGCTTGGGAGGCGTCACGGGTGGTGCCAAGTCCCGACATTTTGATCAGCCCAGGCATACGGTCGCGGGCAAGTTCTGCGACGCCGGTCTCCTCATAGCGGTTCAAGACGAAATGGAGAAAATCGCGGGCCGGTTGCTGTTCGAACTGGTCGAAGAAGGCGCTGTCGGCACGGGTGGCCTCTGCCCTCGCCCGGCGGGTCTCCATGGGCTGCTCGAAGGCGAGAAAGGCCAGCAGATCAAACAAGTCGCTTTGCTCGGCGGCGAACATGCGCCGCAGGGTGGCAAGTTGTTCGGCATCGAAACCTGTTTGGGCGAGCTTTTGCAGCAAGGCCTCACGCTGATCCGGGTCAGACCAGGTTTGGCGCAGTTCTTCGGCGGAAGAGAACAGGCCCGGTAGATTGACCATCAGGCGTTCGACGAACTGTTGGGCGGAAAGCGGACGCCCGTTTTCATCGATGTAGCGGATCTCTACGTCGATGACCTTGAATTCCCGGGCGGCACTGAGACGTACCGTCAGCTTCTCGGGTGGAGCATCTTCGTCTGCCCCGGTATGACCTGGCGGTTGGTCTGCGTCGTCTCCCGGCTCACCCCCATAGGGAGGTGGTGGAGGTTCATTCACATCCACAACCGGCGGCGTGTCGACTGCTACCGGGTCACCATCCCAGTCCTCATCGTAAAAACGATTAGTGGCCCCGCGAAAATCGACGATGGTGAAATAGTCCTTTCCCTCGAAGATGCGGGTGCCGCGCCCGACGATCTGCTTGAACTCGACCATGGAGCCGATGGCACGATCCAGCACGATGTTGCGCACGTTGCGGGCATCGACCCCGGTGGTGAGCATCTGGGATGAGGTGAGAATGGTCGGAATATCCCGGTCATTGTTCTGAAAGCGTTCCAGCAGATCACGCCCCGGCTTGCCTTCATCACTGGTAACACGAACACAGTAGTGGGGATCGGCAACGGTTTTGTGTTTATTGATCATGTCCCGCATGGTCAGGGCATGGTTCTGGTTGATACAGAAGACGATGGTCTTCTCCAGCGGATTGATATTCTGCAGGATGGCCTGGGCCACCAGTTCGGTACGCTGATCGGCAACGATCTTGTTGTCGAAGTCGTTGGTGTCGTAGACATCCTGGGTGGACTCGCCCTTGATGATCTCATCATCGGTGGTCAACACCAGTTCATCCAGGTTAGT
>NZ_JBHNMF010000628.1:0-1786 GCF_048562965.1 Thiolapillus sp.
GTTTTTCCTGATAGAGCCTCTGTCGCACCTGCTCAAAAACAGCCCAGAGCGATGCTCGTTGTTTTTCCGCCAGTCGTCGCTTTCGGCCCAGCCGCCGGATATCACGATAGGATTCCCAGGACTCCAGCTGCCAAGCATCTACCACATCGTGCCATTCCGTTTCCAGAAAGCGCAGATTAAAGCTCGTGGATTCTACAGTTGAGGCATCCTCAAGAAATGCCCGTATCATCTCTGCAGAAGCCAACTCAGCGGCGCCAAATTCCATTTCATACAACCGTCGAGCAATCTCATCGATAGCATGAACTTCCAGCCGCTCGCCCATGCGCGGCTCATTGCTGATCAAGCGGCTGAGCTTTATCCGAAGGGAATTAGCGAGAATCTCTGAGAAGGTGGTCAACAGCACGCGGGCTTCTGGATTGGCCCGTGCAAGATGCACCGCTCGATGCAGCGCCACTATGGTCTTTCCCGTTCCAGCAGAACCTGAAACACGCGCGGGCCCATTGTAGTCTTTTTCTACCCACTCTCTTTGTGCTGGGTGGAGAAAGATAGTCCACTTCTCCCACGGATAATTCAATGCCCGTTCCAGCTCTTCCACATTCTTCATTATCCTGAAGCGTCGCTGTGCATCAGGGTGCTCGAACGGATCAAAACCCTTTGACGAAGGAACCACCGATTGCGGTGTGCCGCCTGTGGCCAGTTCTAAAAGTGCCTCAGAAGCTTCTGCAGGAAGATGATCGGCCAGTTCGAGAACATTGTCTTCATTCGCATGGTGCACATCCCCCAGCCACTCTTCTGGCACACCATAGCCAAGCAGTTCATCATCGGACAAGCCATCAAACAGCAAAGGTTTTGAAGCTACCTGAACTGGGATCTTCTCAGTAATATATTGGGGCACTGAGATTTCCCGAACCAGCTCGCGCACCTCTACCAACTGTGCTGCGCCTGTCTTCGGGTGTGTCTCCAGTTTACGACGTTCGGCCCACTGATATGCCTTGTCATGGTGATCCACATAGCAGAGCAAGAGGCTGGATTCTGTCTTGTGGACGATGATGCGGATATCGCGGTTGACTCGTATCGACCAGAAGTTCTTGTCCTTAGCACGATCCAGCTTGTGGAAGCTCAAGCCAGGATTGGCTGGATTCATCTGCATATCGAATGCAGTGGTCTTGACTGCCTTCTGCTCGTCTCCGTTAAGTTTGGAGAGACTGTCTGTGAAAGTGTCGGCGATACGGAATTCCACCTTAGCTAAACCTCCACTTGAGTAACCAGTTGGTTCTCAATGGACGAATATAGCTCAACATCAATTTCTGGTGCTCGAATAGAGACAATAAGTGAATATGGGGCGTCCAAATCATAGCGTTCCAGTTTTGGTCGAGTCTTCCACCACCCAGAAACTGGATAAACGGCTATAACACCTCTGCTGGCCAGATCAGCGGCCTCTCCTATCCATATATCGGAATGCAACGATCCCCGATGACGGTTACGAGTGCCTAATGACCAATTTGGATCATTGCCGCTACTAGTGGTTGTCTGCTGTTCCGCATCTCTGGCAGCAACATTGATGCGAGTGCGAAATTCTTCAACGGACTCATGAGGACGTTTTACCTCGAAGCGGAAACCATGAGACTCGTAACGGTAACGTGATTTCACACCACGCGCCGAAGGGCTAGGCTCTATAAAATATGAAAGTGTCACCCGCATTTCGACTCTTGTGTCACCTAGCGCTTCCAGCTCATCCAAAGGCCAAGGCAACTTGTGCAGATTCATATCTCTTAAGGTAGGTGTG
>NZ_JBHNMF010000629.1:0-1778 GCF_048562965.1 Thiolapillus sp.
TTATTGGCCATTGACAGCAGTATGGCCTGCGCCGCATTTGGCGTGCAGGCGGAAACTGTCCAGGATATCCAGCAGCTGAAACAGCAGCTGGCCGAGATCCAGAAAAACTATCAGGCCCAGATTCAGTTGCTTGAGTCACGAATAGAACAGCTGGAAGCCCGGCAGGGACAAGCTCAGCCGGAGCCTGCCCAGGCCGTAGAGCAAAGCCGGCCGAATGTCTTCAATCCAGCGATTTCCCTTGTTTTGAACGGTCGGTATCAGTCGTTCAGGCATGACAGAGGTGATGACATTCCGGGATTCAGTATCGCCGGAGAGGCAGGTAATGGCAGCCAGGGATTTTCCCTCGGTGAATCGGAGCTGAATTTACAGTCAAATATAGACGACCTGTTTTTCGGCAATTTCACGCTCTCGCTGGCCGATGAAAACGGTGAAACATCCGCCGAACTCGAAGAGGCCTGGATACAGACACTGGCCATGCCCTGGGATCTGACCCTGAAGGCGGGCCGGTTTTTCTCGGCTGTGGCCTATATGAACGAGCGGCATTCCCACACCGATGACTTTGCGGACCGGCCCTTGCCTTACCGGGCAATGCTGAACGGCCGCTATCTGGATGATGGTATGCAGCTGCGCTGGCTGGCACCGACCGACACTTTTCTGGAGCTGGGTGGCGAGGTATTGCGTGGCGCCCAGTTCCCCGCCGGGGGATCAGCCCATCAGGGCGTCGGCAGCTGGAGCCTGTTTGCCCATGCGGGTGGAGACGTGGGCGTGAGCAACAGCTGGCTGGCCGGGCTTTCCTATCTGTCTGTGGATGCGCGGGATCGTGAATCAGGAGACGAGGAAAACCCCTATCGATTTACCGGGAACAGTGACCTGGTGATAGCGGATCTGGTATGGAAATGGGCGCCGCAAGGCAATTCCTATCGCCACAATGCGATCTTGCAGGGTGGGTTGTTCTGGCGTGATGAATCCGGCCTGTTCGCCCCATCAGGACAGGACTGGCTGCCTTATTCCGGGAATCAGTTTGGCTGGTATGCACAGGCGGCCTATCAGTTTATGCCCAACTGGCGCATTGATGTACGCGGCTCCGGACTGAATGCCGACAACCCAGGTGTGGCTTTTACCGGAACATCGCTGGATTCCCAGGGACATGATCCCTGGGATGTCAGCCTGATGGTCGACTGGAGCCACAGCGAATTCAGCCGCCTGCGTTTGCAATACACCCATGATGAAGCACAGTCACTCAGTGATGACCGCTTCATCTTGCAGTACATCGTGAGTCTGGGCGCCCATGGCGCTCACCAGTTCTGAGGGTTTGATCATGAGAAAACTATTTGTTCTGCTGGTTATGATGCTGGGCTTGAATGCGACAGCCAGTGCCGATCTGAAGGTATTCGCCTGCGAGCCGGAATGGGCGGCGCTGGCACGGGAATTGGGTGGCGACAAGCTGCACATCAGTACTGCGACCACGGCGCTGCAGGATCCCCATCATGTGCAGGCGCGTCCCAGTCTGATCGCCCGTTTGCGCAAGGCGGATCTGCTGATTTGTACGGGTGCCGATCTCGAAGTTGGGTGGCTGCCCGTGTTGCTGCGCCGTGCCAGCAATGCCGGCGTTCAACCGGGTCAGCCGGGTTATCAAGCGTGTCTTCGGCCTCGTGAAAGATTTTGGGACATCCCAGTCCCCAAAATCGACTCGGCCTTTGACAACCTATTGGTGCCCCAGCCGTCCTGGTCACCAAGCACTACGCAACAACTTCGCAAGCTCGTTGCTGCTCCGTACT
>NZ_JBHNMF010000630.1:0-1774 GCF_048562965.1 Thiolapillus sp.
GAGCCAACAATATAAGCGGTGGCGGCACCTTGTCCGGCAGCACAGTGGTGTGGAGTGGACTGACCGTCGCGGCAGGAGCGAGCCAATCCCTCAGCTTCGATGCAACATTGCGTGACAGCGGCAATCACTGGAATATTGCGGAGGTAACAGACTCCAACGAAGTGGACACGGATTCCACGCCTAATAACCAGGATCCTGATGAAGATGACATCGGTGATGTGCTGGTGGTTGTTGGTGGCAATCCTGCGCCGCCGCCCCCTCTGGCTCATCCCATACCAACACTGTCAGGCTGGCTGTTGATGCTGTTGAGCCTGCTCCTGGCCGGCATCGCTGCCGGGAGTAGAGGTCGGAAGCTGGACTAGCCGACCGTCAGCAAGAGATAAGAACCACCGGAAACCCTGTTTTCCGGTGGTTTTTTATTACTTGATAGTTTTACTGGGTAATTCGATAATGTTCAGATCCGTTCAAATGAGAAAGATGCCAGAGGGCAATCGAGATGTCAGAACAGTCAGAAACTTCCAGTACCCTGCTCACGTTTACACAGGCCGCGGCCAAGAAAGTAGGTGGCATGATAGAGGAAGAGGGCAATCCGAATCTGAAGTTGCGGGTCTATATACAGGGAGGCGGCTGCTCCGGGTTTCAGTATAGCTTTTCTTTCGACGAAGAAATCAATGAAGGTGATGAAGTCGTGGTGACCGATGGCGTGACGCTGGTGGTCGATCCCATGAGTCTGCAGTACCTGGAGGGCGCCGAGGTGGACTATACCGAAGGTCTGCAGGGCGCGCAGTTTATCGTTCGAAACCCCAATGCCACCACGACCTGTGGGTGTGGTTCCTCCTTTTCCGTTTAGCAGGGGTTTGTGCCTGTCGATGAAGTGATCAGGTCCGGGCGGTAGCCAGGACCAGCTGATTCCTGCCCTGCTGTTTGCCCTTGTACAGTGCTTCATCCACAGGTTTGAGACATTTTTCCAGCGACTGACTGCAGTCGCACTGACCCAGCCCGGCGGTAATGGTGATGCGCAGTGTCTCGCCTTCCCAGTCGAAACTGTGCCGGGCAACGGCACTGCAGAGGCGGGTCATGATGTCGGCTGCGTCCCGGTGAGTCGTGTTGGGCAGCAGGACGATGAACTCTTCTCCACCCACCCCAGCGGGCCACCACATCGTTTTCCCGCAGAAGCCGGGACATCTCCCTGAGTACGGCATCTCCGCAGTCGTGGCCGTAGCTGTCGTTGAAATTCTTGAACAGGTCGATATCCAGCAGCGCCAGGGCACACTGGGTGCAGTTTGCCGGATTCGTCAGGTTGTGTTGATACAGTTCGGCAAACGCCCGGCGGTTCAGCATGTCGGTCAGGGTATCAGTACGCGCCAGCTTTGCCAGTTGCTGGTTGGCTTCTGTCAGGGCTTTGGTGCGCGCGTTGACCCGCTTTTCCAGTTCGAGGTTCTGCCGCAGTATGTTGCCCATACGCAGCCGTACGTAGGCATATACCAGACTGGCAGCCAGCAGTCCGAGCAGGAGCCAGGCCCACCAGGTCTGGTACCAGTGAGGCAGAATGTTCAGGGTCAATGCCGTGGGTTCGGGGCTCCATTTGCCGTCGGGATTCGTTGCCTTCGCTGCCAGCCATGGAGAGCGAAGCGAAGGCTGGTAGTCCCCAGTAGCCGCGAGGCCGCACTGCTTACCCGTCGTGCGCATAGCGCCAGAGGGGAAGCAAAGTAGGCCGCCGAACGCGGCGTCCAGTCATATGGGAGCCAAGTACGGAGCAGCAACGAGCTTGCGA
>NZ_JBHNMF010000631.1:0-236 GCF_048562965.1 Thiolapillus sp.
CATGGTCAGCTCGCGGCATTACGATGGAAAGCATGACCTTGCTCATTTCATCCTGGGTATCAAGGATTCGGTCGAGCACGGCGTGTATCGTGGATTCACCAAACTGAGCGGTTCGCTCATCGTTGGTGAGCCAAAGCTTCAGCAGTCCGCCAAGGCGGCCCAGGTCGCCGTTGATGCGGGCCAGTTCCCGCACCTGCTCATCATCGACGATGCCGTTGATTGGATAACCCTGGCCC
>NZ_JBHNMF010000631.1:246-1771 GCF_048562965.1 Thiolapillus sp.
TTAGCCGCTAAAACTGTCATGGTCAGCTCGCGGCATTACGATGGAAAGCATGACCTTGCTCATTTCATCCTGGGTATCAAGGATTCGGTCGAGCACGGCGTGTATCGTGGATTCACCAAACTGAGCGGTTCGCTCATCATTGGTGAGCCAAAGCTTCAGCAGTCCGCCAAGGCGGCCCAGGTCGCCGTTGATGCGGGCCAGTTCCCGCACCTGCTCATCATCGACGATGCCGTTGATTGGATAACCCTGGCCCACTTCGCGCAGGTAGCGGGCGACGCTCATGCCGGCCTGCTTCGCCTGGCGTTCAATGATTTGCCGCTCTTCCTGGAGAACAGGGACACGCAAGTGGTGTCTTCTTTTCTCCTTGGCATCACCCATTGCCGACCTCCCCTACTGCGGAGGCAGTCTGTTCCCAGCGACGTACCATGAATGCCTTTTGCGCAGGCAGAACAGCCCGCACCTGGACAAGGCCAGTGCGCTGGTACATGGGGCTCAATACTTCATGGAGATGGCGCACGGCGAAGGTGGCGTGGCGCTCTACATCGTCCACGTCACAGTCATCGCTGAAAGATGGATCGTGAAGCATGTTCATCGCGTGGACAGTCCGGTTGACCTCAACTTGGGCGTTGACCAACTGCTGTGCCAGACGTGGATCCATCGTTCTCTTATTCATGGTTGAACCTCCTTTCTTAAGCCGGCGGCAGCCGGCCGGCCTCGCAGAGCAGGATGTCCGTTGAGCACCCCGGTGCGAATAAGGTACAGCGAAGATAGGTGATCGGCTTGCCCGGTTAGCTAACTTCGCCCATCCTGCCCGCCTTACGGCGTTCATTACACCACGAAAAGTGTACACCACAATATTCGATAAATCCGCTGTAACTGCGTATTTTTGCGCAACACACACAACGGATATAGCGGAATTTTCAAAAACCGGGTTATAATGGGCAACAGTGGCGCTGTAGTAGCGCGGTAACAGCGATTTAATGGATTGCACTGCAGTGCGGCATTAGCGATAGACAGACGGTGAATCGAACGCTATGACGAAAACGTACACTGAAGCGCTGGCCGAATGGGTGAAGCAGCGGCAGGAGAAAAGGCCAGGGCAAGACCTGGCCGCTGTCGCTTTCATGGGCGTCCGCGAGGATGTGAAGGCGGCCATCGGGGCAGGCTACGCCCAGAAAACCATCTGGGCGCATTTGCACGAGACCGGGAAGATCCCGTATCGGTACGAAACCTTCCTGAAGCATGTGCGTAAGCACATCAAGGAAGCAAAAAGAGAGGAAGTGCCCAAAGCGGCCAAAGTGATACCTGATAACCCAACAAAGGCCGCAGTCGGCCGGAAAAAGGACACAAAACCCACCAGGAAGGAGGGTTTCACATTTGAGGCAACACCCAGGAAAGAGGACTTAATCTGATGGCGAAGGTACACATCATTCTGCAAGGAAAAGGGGGTGTAGGGAAATCAGCCATTGCGGCCATCGTTGCACAATACAAGAAAAGCATCGGGCAGGCGCCCGTCTGCATCGAC
>NZ_JBHNMF010000632.1:0-1770 GCF_048562965.1 Thiolapillus sp.
TAAAAAAAAAAAAAAAAAATAGCTCCAGGAAAAAAAAAAAAAAAAAAAAAATGCTGGAGCTTTGTGAGAACTGTATCAACTCTATCACTAGCTGCCAGAATAACTATTTACAGACAAATCAGCAAATAAATAACAGAAATGCTTGCAATCCTACCCATTGTATGCAATACTGTAACTCATGGACCAACCGACACAAACCCAGCAACCAAGAAAATTAATTGCAAAAATGTTTAAAAACTTGTTGACACCGCAGAAATGCAGTGCTATAGTTAACCCACATTAACGAGAACCCGAGGAGATATTAAATGACTATTGAACCCCTGACTGCTGAAGACGTGCAGGCACTCGAAAATGAAATCCTGGCCTGCCTCGAAATCGATGACCTGCCCGCGGATGATGGCGACTGCCTGATCTTCGACGCTGAAGACTGAACCACTACCAACCGGCCACGGACGGCCTAACCACAGGAGAACACTATGAACAAACGCGATATTATCAGCGGCGGCACGGTTGCCCTGTACCACGGCCACACCCTGGGCACGCTGTTTTTCACGCCCGCCGGGTTTGTGCAGATGGCGATCATATGCACGCGACCCCTGCGCGGCTCTTCCTACCGCAATTGGCAGGGCCCTATATCCCTGACTGATAACATGCTGCGCGATCATTGCCACGTCGCCACGCGGCAGGATTACGAGGATATGCGCGTAGCTCTTCCTAGCAATTTCAAAGACTGAACCACTACCAACCGGCCAGGGACGGCTACCAAACTGGAGAATGATATGAAATTTTACATTGAAGAAATTCGCTACTGTGGCCCTGACGGGCGCACGGATAAATACATCGATTTCGACCGGTTAGAAATCACTACTAAGCCCACGCGTACAAATATGACCAGGGAGGTCTGCCCTTATGGCTGGCTGGGCACGTATGACGACGTAGCGCGCTACGCTCATGGCGTCTATGACAGTCTGGCAGCTGCTGATTATGCTATCCAAAATTTGCTGGGCGATGAGTACCGGCTCGATAACGAGCCATCCGAGTTTCCCGACGTGCTGGCGGTTTATCGCTTTGGTCGCCTGCCTCCCGTGTCTGATGAGGCCTTGGGAATCTTTCTACAGGATGTAGACGTGCCCGCGGACGATGCCGCGCTGAGGAGACAGGCAAAAGACCTGGCCAGTGAGCTGGAGGATATGGGCGTGACCGCGTCAGTGAAGCGGATCCGGGAATGCCTGGAATCCCTGCGCGATGATGCACGCGCAGAACTGGAAGACTGACCAACCACCGGCCAGGGACGGCTACCAAACTGGAGAATGATATGACACAAACACCCACCCAAGTTTTGCAAGAGATTGATATTAGAGGCCTTTTTCACTTAGCCGCAAATGGAGTACTTGCCCCGGATTTTGACGCATGGGAGCTGGCGGATAGTACGGGATGGACTGTTGCTCACGTAGCCGCAGCTAAAGGCCACCTGCCCCCTGATTTCGATCAGTGGCAGATTGCCGACCCCAACGGTTTTTCCGTTGCGCACGCTGCCGCAGAGCATGGCCACCTGCCCCCTGATTTCGATCAGTGGGATATTGCAAACAGCCGGGGCTGGACGGTTGCCCACCGAGCCGCGCAGTTCGGCCATCTTCCCCCTGATTTTGATCAGTGGGATTTAGCTAGCGTTCGCGGTATTACGGTTCGCGATTCGTACGAGACATCAATAGCATAAGGTTAACCACCAACCGGCCAGGGACGGCTGCAAACTGGAGAATGATATGAACA
>NZ_JBHNMF010000633.1:0-1770 GCF_048562965.1 Thiolapillus sp.
GGAGCTGTTTGGCCCAGTCGCCCGATAAGGCCACTTGCAGCTTATTGAGGACCTCTACCGGGTTCTCCCCCGTCAGCAGCGCAACCCGTGACAGCCACGGCTTCAGAAACCGGGTCATCGTATTCGCCAAACGCTTTGTAACACGCCCCGTGCCTGCCAGCTCCTGCGAGAACTGCTCAATATGCGACTTCAGCGCCGCTTCAACTTCCGCAGATTTCTCCAGAGCCTCCAACCGCTCTTCCAGCGTAGCATCCCGCGAAGCGTAGGTACGGTTCATGTCCGACTGGGACACACCCTCAGGGCGCAGGCGCATATGCGGACGCAAGGATTCAAACCCGGCACCTCCCGCGTTCACGACAACATCCCCAACGTCCAGCTCCACAGAACCCTCAAGGGACGCCTGGGCCTTTTCGAGCACCTTATCAAACCACGTACCGCGCCCCGGTGCTTTGCCGTCCTGATGAAGCGCACCCGCCGCGTCAACCACGGCGCTTGCATCAACGTACACCGTATGCGGTGAACCCGTTTGCCGGGCCATGCCCGTGATAACGTCCGCAGTCTGCTGAGGAACCGCACTGCTGGCATTCATAGACGATGTGGCACCAATCAGCGTATCCAGGTGCTCCTGATCCTTACGGTCCTGAATGCGCTCCTGCTTCTCAAGGGCAAACTGTACGGTCGCGCCCAGCCCCACACCCGGTAAACCCATCAGGGGAGCGCCCATCGCACCTTTGGCAGCAGCCGCCACCACGCGGGTTCGTGTCTCCGGGGAGAAAGCATCCATCTCATAGTCATCAAATGCCGCCGCCTTAGCCAGCTCCTCCACCGCCACAGCAACCAGCTCCTGCGACCCCTCCGTGACACCTTCGGCTGCGGTGAACAGCGCCAGATCCCCCAGCGCTTTCATGACCGCCTTCGCCACCTCCGGATTTCGGGCAGCGGCAACGGTAGCGTTACTGACAATACCTTTTACCGTGTCCTTTCCCTTCAGAAACGGGAATCTGGACGCAAGCATACCCCAGGGGGCAACCTCCAGTGCCGCGGTGAGGGTGGCCGCGCCCTTAGCACCCACGTTCACAATATCACGCGGTATCGGCTGATCATCCACCCGAATGTCCATGAGCTGATCCACCATGTCCACATAGGTCAGCCGGTAGGTATATACCGCGCCACCGGTCATGGCACCGTATCCGGCACCCGCAATAGCCCCGGGCACACCACCTGCTGAACCTGCAAGGGCACCCACGGCGGCACCTGTAGCAAGGTACCCGGCTGAATCCACGAGCTGGGGCAACACCTCTGACGTGGCCTCTGCCATCTCCGAAAAGAAGCCAAAATCCGGCGCGCCGGCAGAAGCCCTGTACTTGATATCCTTCATCCGGGCAGTCGCCCATTCCGGGATATCTGCGCCATTGCCCAACGCCGATGAGTACACATCGAACAGCTCGGACATCTCAGCAACAGCGGCACCACGCCCATACGCACGCTTAATAGCCTGCCACCGGGTCTCATCACCGGTGCCGTACAAATGCCGCTGCTGACCCATGTAAGCCATGAGGCTTTGCAGGTTGCCAACATCCGGAGAAAACGCCGGGGCCGCCTCAGGCGCTTCCTTCAATACCTGAAACAGCGCATCGGGAGTATCCTGGGCGCTAAGATCGTCCTGAAGCTTCTTCTGTCTGAGCGTATCCTGCGCGCCTATCGCAACACTAAGCGGCACACCCATGGCATCTGACAGCTCAGAAGCTATCGCCATATTCCCAGGGACCG
>NZ_JBHNMF010000634.1:0-1767 GCF_048562965.1 Thiolapillus sp.
GGTGGTGATGAGACTTGCAGTGGCGGCGGTAATGTAGTCTGTAAAGGTGATGACCTTGCTCTAGAAAATGGGGGAACAATTGCTCAATTTGAAGATATTGCCGCCGACCAAATCCATGTGTGGGGATTTACATACCGTGATATTACAAAGACAGGTTATAGTGCCGTTTCTGTGTTGAGTATTGAAACGGATGTGGATTTGGAATTCACTATAAATCAGAATGCTGGAAATATGGATGATGGTACCAGTGCGGTTTGTAAGCGGCAGACAAACTGGATAGGTCTTACAAACAAAACATCTTATGCCGAATATTATTGCCTGCTCGAGGTGGGTACCCACTATTTCCTCAATGTCCATAACCTGTCTGGTAGTGGTTCGTATACGATTATTCGATGAAATATTATAAGTCTGTTTTGCGTATTTATTTGTTTGTGTTAGTAGCATTGTGGGCCATCCATACATCCGCAGATGAATCTGCCAAGGCGGTTCTTATTGATGGTCCAGAAGTGGATTTGACTATTGAGGACGTAAAGAAAGCATTGTTGAGTGTGCCTGCTGATGTGCGCCGAGTGCTGCTTACAAACAAGCAGAAGTTGGTAGAATCGGTCAATTCTACTTATCTCACAAAAGTGGCCGCGCATCGAGCACTGGCAAAAGGGTTGGACAACACACCGGAGGTTCAGGCTCGCATATGGAACCGCCGCCTTAATATTCTAGCCAACGCCGAACTCGATAAGGTTGTGGCTAAAGCGTTGTCTGATGATGAAGCATTTGAGCCCCTAGCTAGGGAGGAATATTTAGCTCACCAGGAGGATTATGCCGTACCGGAACGTGTACATGCCGCACATATTCTGTTTAAGGTCGATGCTGAGGGTGATGATGCTACTGCTAGAGCAGAAGCAGAAAATGTCAGAGTACGGATTCTTTCGGGTGAGATTTCTTTCGAAAATGCTGCAAGAAAGTTTTCCCAAGATGAGCGCAATGCATCAAAAGGAGGGGACCTCGGTATATTTCCTCGTGGACGTATGGTCAAGCCGTTTGAAACGGTAGCATTTTCCTTAGAGCCTGGACAGGTTAGTGAGCCGGTGAAAACGAAATTCGGTTACCATCTGATTCGGTTGTCAGAAAAGTTTTCTGCAGAGGTTAGATCATATGAAAAAGTCAAAAAAGTTATTGTTTCAAAACTAAAAAAGAAAATGGAAGCAAAGATTCGCAGAGACTATTGGCTGCAATTGGAAAATGATCCGAATCTTAAAGTAAATCGTACTTTGATCAATGAATTTGTAGCGGATCCTAATCTTTGATGAGATAAATCCATTGGCAGGCTGTTGAACAACTCCCTGTTTCCGCAATATTATCCTGGATCTTGATGCATAAAATAGATTGACGATGCTAGGCTTCCAAGATACAACAAGAGACGCTGTTCAGCACGGTAAGTCAGGAACAATAGGTGCCGGACACCACTTACTCCAGCCCATTCTAAAGATGGTGGATGAAGCCCTTAAAGCATTGGACAGCGAATTCAACGCACTCTATGCTGAGATGGGGCGCGACTCGATACCCAGCGGAAAAACTGCTATGTACACAGTTGCTAATGGCTCTCTATACCATCCGTAGCGAACGGCAACTGGTCGAACAGATCGACTACCGCTGCCAGCCATGGAGAGCGAAGCGAAGGCTGGTAGACCCCAGTAGCCGCGAGGCCGCACTGTTTTCCCGGCGTGCCTTGCGCCAGAGGGAAAACAAAGTAGGCCTCCGAACGCGGCG
>NZ_JBHNMF010000635.1:0-1765 GCF_048562965.1 Thiolapillus sp.
AAACTCATCTCCGGCGAACTGCGAATCAAGGATTTCGAGCGCTTCCTCGGGAAGGTTGCCTGATGGCCGCACCTTCACCCAAACACCAAGAGGGCCTCAAGACCGCTCGGTTGCTGATGGTGCTCAGCAGCATTTCGCCGCTCTTCATACTGTGGGCGATCCGTGGCAACAGCCTGATCCCAGACCTCTGGTTCGTCACTTTCTTTGCGATGATGGTCATCCTGCCCAATGTATTCCTCTGGTTGCGCATCCGCACGGCCAAAAAGCAGGCGGATAAGCGCAATCTCACGGTCGGGAAGGCCGAGGACCACCGAGACCACGTCCTCGTCTATCTCTTTGCGATGCTTTTGCCGTTCTACTCGGAAGATTTAGGCTCATGGCGAGGTTTGAGTGCAACGGTGGCGGCACTGGGTTTCATCGTGTTTTTGTTCTGGCACCTGAATCTGCACTACATGAACCTGATCTTTGCGGTGCTCGGCTATCATGTCTTCACAGTGTATCCACCAGCCGACGGTAACCCGCTCTCCGGCAAGGAACGCTACGCTCTTATCACGCGCTGTGTCAACCTTGCCCCCGGCGGCCAACTTGTCGTCTACCGTTTGAGCGATACCGTATATATGGAGGCGGAGACGTGAAATTGAAGTTCGATCTGGATGACGTGATCGTCACGGAGTTCGGTGTAGGCATTGATGACGGTAACGAGCAAACCTTTGTGGTTGTTCCCGTGGATGCAGAAGTACAGACCGCGTTGCATGAGATGGTGCAGGCAACTTGGGATGTAATGCAGAGAGACGATACGGGACCCACAAGGTATCAGCCATCGGAAAAGCATGGGAGCATCGAGTACCTCTACCTCCCTATCGGCAATGATCTGGCAAAGGGGGTTCGGGAACTGCACGATGCAACGAACTTGAATATCGCCGTGCCCGGCGATCCATCCAATATCTTTTGCTACTTCACTCGCCTGACGGACAATAAGAAGCGTCGTCTGACCGCCCTGCGCCGGGCATCCCAGTTCAAGGGCGTATTGAAGAAGCGCCTGATTCGCGTGCTGGACGACACGCTGAAGATCATCGAGGACACCGTATTCAAGCTGGACAACGATTTCGATCTTCTCGTCGATTCGGCGAACGTGCATATCCTGCGGCCTAGCGGCTTTGAGTTTGCCGGGAAGCTCCAAGAGGCGATCCTGAACGCGGTGCCAGAGAACATGAAGTCCATCCAGAAAGACCTACCTTTCGTTGACTTAGACGGGATCGAGAAATACGCAAGCAAGCGTCCGCGCGCCGCTCGCTATCTGGCTTCGATCCGGGCGCAAGAGGAGACGAAGAATATCGACAAGGCAGCCCTGAAACGCCTCTGCGAGTGTACCGGTGTCGATGTCAAGGAATCGAAAGGGAAGATTACCGTCTTGGAAGGTCACGAGATGGGGTTCCTCGAAGTCTTGGACCGAAGACGGTATGAGGTATCCCTCGTAAAGGATAAACCGGAGCACTATCTGGCCGGGAGCCGGAGGAAGACCAATAGTTCAAGTGTGTCTTCGACCTCGTGATAGATTTTGGGACATCCCAGTCCCCAAAATCGACTCGGCCTTCGCTGTCAGCCAGAGATTTGCTGGTTAGGTTTAGAGATGTAGTGAAGCGACACCCTCCTCTCCGTCTCATATCCGGTAAAATCCGTGTCAATCAACCGGAAGATGCTGCCGAGTAACGACACTCATGCTGGAAAATGACCTCGAAACCGCCTGCCTGAACTGGCTCTCCGA
>NZ_JBHNMF010000636.1:0-1764 GCF_048562965.1 Thiolapillus sp.
TTTATTTAACATGAGCTTTTCTCGAAGTGGGAGTAGTCCCAAGTGCTGTAGCTTAGCATCGGTTGTTAACGATAAATCGGGCATCATCAACTTTGCAGCTCTTCTATGAAGAGAATTAAGTCTGTGGAATAGAATATCGCTACAACCGTCCCAGACAGTAGATGCATAGGTTAGGTGAGGCGAAATGTGAGCATGATAAAATAGCTTTTGCTTGGAAGTGTCTACGAAGTGTTTGAGCTGTGACAACAGGTACAGGCTTTTTGATATTGTTTTGCATGTGCTAGTAATGTGGGGTCGCCAACTAAATTCATCGTCGATGATAATGCCAAGGTGTCGGTGCTCATGAACTTGCTCTATGTGATTGTCTTTGAGATTAAGATTAAGGATAAGCGGGCGAAGCTGATGTTTTTGTCTGGTGGCAAGTAGCATACTTTTTGTTTTTGCGGGATGTAAAATCATAGCATTCTTGTCGCACCAGTCAGATACTTCATTTATGCTTTTCTGTAATTCACTTTGGACGGTAGCAGTATTTTTATCGGACGCATTTAGTGACGTGTCGTCCGCAAACATTTCACAGTTCACTGAATCGCTGGTAATATGCAAGGGCAGGTCATTGATAAAGATACAGAAGAGAAGAGGGCCAAGAATAGAACCTTGGGGGATTCCGTATCGAATAATGCCCTCAGTAGAGTATTCACCGTTTATGTAAACAATTTGTGGTCTCAGTTCTAAATAAGATTTAAAAAACGCGACTGATGGAGAGTTAGCTGTGTATAAGGATAGCTTCTTGATTAAAATATTGTGATTGACAAGGTCAAAAGCTTTTTTCAGGTCCAAAAAGACAGCACCAACAACCTCGGAGTTGTTGATTGCTGTAAGCCAGTTATCAAACAGTTTGGTTAATGCTGTGTGACACGAGTGCTTGGGACGAAAGCCTGATTGTGATTGGCTTAACAGATCACGTTCATTTAAAAACTTAAGTAAGTGCTTGTGTACATGTCTTTCAATCGGTTTTGAAAGTAACGGGAGTATGGATATGGGGCGAAAGTTGTTTGGTTCGCTTAAATCTTTGACCTTTGGAAGAGGAATTACCTTTGCTTTCTTGAGAACGGTTGGAAAAACATTTTTTTGAATAGATAAATTATAAATATACGTCAGAGGCTCGACTATATATGGGAGTGCTAATTTTAGGAGACATGGACTGATGTTATCCCGGCCCGTTGACTTATTATTCGCCATCGTAGAAATACATTTACCAACATCGAGGACAGTCATAGGAGGTATAGAAAAGTTGTCATCAGGTTTAAGTTTCTTACCACATAAGTTGCTCAGTAAAGTGGAACAGACAAAGTTATCTGTAGCACACCCACTGGACTGAGCTAGAGTTTCAGCTAATGTTAAAAAATGTGTGTTAAATGAGTTAGGGGAAATGGGAGGAGTGGTATTGTTCGTTTTCCTGTTAGATTTGTTTGTTATTTCATTGATGGCTTTCCATATCGTGGAAGTGCTTTTGTCTGTTTCGACAAGTTTATCAAAGTATGCCTTCTTAGCAGAGCGCACTAGACTTTTTACTCTGTTTCTCTGCTTTTTAAAATCATCAAACTTTTTTTCCTTCTTGAGGCGGTCACGAATTGCCATCGCTACAATCACATCTTTAGTAAGCCATGGGGGGAGTTTCGGGTGTTTTACCCTCTTCTTTCTTAGTGGGGCATGCTTATCAATGATAGGCATGAAAATGTCATACCATGCTAACATAGCATCATC
>NZ_JBHNMF010000637.1:0-1763 GCF_048562965.1 Thiolapillus sp.
AGGCTTCCGCAATAAAGAGCGGTTTGCCAATGCCATTTACTTCCATCTCGGCGGGTTGGATCTTTACCCTGATGGGATTACTAGATGATGGGCGCCCACTCAATCAGGGGAAGAGCCCAAAAATGAATGCACGATGTTGTTTCATTAGTTTTCCTCTGAGTTGCTCGAAAATGGGGTTAATCCACCGAGATTGCCGCCACTGCCGAATGGGGAATCAGCATCAGCAGGAGTGGGTGATTGGGGAGGCTGGGGAGAGTTCTGCGGTGGCGCCTCGCGTTTCCGCCGCCGGGCGCGATACAGTGCTTGCGAAAACTGGCGAACAGTCATGTCGAGCTGCTCGGCGATGAGTGATTGAGAAATTCCAAGACCTAGCGCCTCCTCAATGTCATCGAGAACATTGAAAACGCGCATTGTTCTGCTTACGGGAGCCTGCTTTTTTCCGCTCCGTGCTGCCTTGATCAGTGCTCGAATTCGTTTCTCTGCCGTCATGCCTGCTGTCATCAATTTGTGTTAATGTTGTTATCAAATTTTCTACAAAAAACAGTCACTTGCAAGCATACGAAAAGCATTGCAAAGCATTAAATAGCGTTACTATGCATTTCATTGCATAACGCAACAGCTTCAAAATAATTGCAATAATGTGAAGTTCATCACGCTATTCGGTGAATATAAATTGACGTTGAGTTGAATCGGAGTGATGGCTATCGGAAGGCGGGGTGAAAATAATGTGAGGTCAATCTGAAAGATTTTTGCAGAAATACATCAATATCTATTCAGCACGCCCTCAATCATCATACGAGGCGACCTCAAGCGGACGGGGCGCGGACTACAAAACACCCCTGGTGCGTGGGGTGTGGTCATATCATTCTAAATTGGGGAAATTAGGGTAATGTCGCCGTGTTGCCCATATGTAACCATTCGGTTACTATTAACCTATGTACCAAATCAAGCAGACACCCGAGTTTGCCGAGTGGCTTAGTAACATCAAGGACGGCATGACTCGCCGACGCCTTGCCACGAGGCTGCGAAAGGCATCACTGGGAAACCTCGGCGATGTGAAGCCGGTAGGCGAAGGTGTATGCGAGATGCGGGAGTTTTTCGGTCCCGGCTGGCGCATGTACTATACGCTGCGTGGTGAGGTGTTGATCGTGATGCTAGGTGGTGGCGACAAATCCACACAGCACAAGGACATCGATCGCGCCATTACCCTGGCTAGAACCCTGGAGGATTGACCCATGAGCAAAATGATTCGCGTTTCCGAGTTGCCCGATTTCGATGTGACCGAATATCTTGAGGACGATCAGGCAATCGCAGAGTACTTGGCCTGCGTGTTGGAAGAGGATGACCCCGATTTGCTGATTGCTGCCCTCGGTGATGTTGCCCGCGCGCGAGGCATGACTGAGATCGCCCGCAAAACGGGTCTGGCCCGTGAGGCGCTCTACAGGGGATTACGCGATGGCGCTTCACCCCGATTCGATACAGTAATGCGCGTCATGCGTGCACTGGGTGTCCAAATCACCGCTAAGCCTGTTCAGTCTATTCAGGAACCAAATGCCAGCGCACATTGAGTCTATATGTGAACCCATTGCGTGGCACTCCTGGGCACAGCCCGTGGAAATCGCTGCGCGACCGCGTGGATGGCCCGTGGAAAACGCTTAAGGCGTTTCCCTCCGCCCGCCCACACTTTTTCACAGTCTGCCCCCATCCGCGCCAGCGACCCCGCTGCGTGGTTCGGGTGCCTGCGGCGCAATAATAATTATGTT
>NZ_JBHNMF010000638.1:0-1761 GCF_048562965.1 Thiolapillus sp.
GGCCAGGCGATCCAGCAGGCCGATACGCTGATCCACCTCGCGCAGCAGCAATCCGCCACCGTCCGACGTGATTCGCCCACCGTCAAAGCGGCCAATCACCTCGCGCCGACCCAGGGACTGAAATTCCAACTGTTCTGGTTTACACTCTGTATTCATAGGCCTCTTTGTTTCGTTGCTTGTAAGTGATTGGTAACCCTTACTTTATGCAACAAAAAGAGGCCTATTTCCAGTAGGGCGGTGAAATTTCCGGGCTAAAAGGACTTTCCCATGAACCAGCCCATCGCACTGATCGTCGACGACGAACCCGATATCCGGGAACTGCTGGAAATCACTCTGGCGCGCATGAACATCGACACTGTCGAGGCAGAGAACCTGGCCCAGGCACGCAAGGCTCTGGCGGCTCAGAAATTTCATTTGTGCCTCGCCGACATGCGCCTTCCCGACGGAGATGGCATCGAGCTGGTCAGGGAGATCCATGAGCAGTACCCCGGTACGCCCGTCGCCATGATCAGGGCAACATGGAGACCGCCATCGAAGTGCTCAAGGCAGGAGCCTTCGATTTCGTATCCAAGCCGGTGGATCTTCCGGTACTGCGAAAACTGGTGAATACCGCGCTGAAGCTGCAGCAGTCCGGTGGCGATGCTACCGCAAAGGTCATTACCGACGAAGAGGCAAGCGTGTCTTCGACCTCGTGATAGATTTTGGGACATCCCAGTCCCCAAAATCGACTCGGCCTTTGACAACCTATTCGTGCCCCAGCCGTCCTGGTCACCAAGCACTACGCAACAACTTCGCAAGCTCGTTGCTGCTCCGTACTTGGCTCCCATATGACTGGACGCCGCGTTCGGAGGCCTACTTTGTTTTCCCTCTGGCGCAAGGCACGCCGGGAAAACAGTGCGGCCTCGCGGCTACTGGGGTCTACCAGCCTTCGCTTCGCTCTCCATGGCTGGCAGCGAAAGCCCCCTGCGGGGAAAATCATCCAGCATGGCGCAGGTGCGGGCGCTGATCGCAAAGCTGTCGCGCAGCCAGGCGCCGGTGCACATCACCGGTGAATCCGGCACGGGAAAAGAACTGGCCGCCCGGCTCATTCATCAGCTGGGTCCAAGAAACGACAAGCCCTTCGTTGCCGTCAACTGCGGCGCCATTCCTCACGAACTGATGGAAAGCGAACTCTTCGGACACAAGAAGGGTTCTTTTACCGGCGCGACTGCCGATAAAAACGGCCTGTTCCAGGAAGCCGAGGGCGGCACCCTGTTTCTCGACGAGGTGGCCGACCTGCCCCTGTCCATGCAGGTCAAGCTGCTGCGTGTCATCCAGGAAAAACTGGTGCGGCCGGTTGGTGCCACCCGTGAAGTGCGCACTGACGTGCGCATCGTCAGCGCCACCCATCAGAACCTGGCCCAGCGCGTTCAGGACGGCGAATTCCGCCAGGATCTGTTCTACCGCCTGAATGTCATCGAGCTGAACATGCCTTCCCTGCGCAAGCGGCCGGAAGACATTCCCGAGCTCATCGATCACCTTCTGGACAACATCGCCAGCAACTATCAGCAGCCGGCGCCCGGCCTGCATAAAGATGCCCTGGCGGCATTGAAAAAATACTCCTTCCCCGGCAACGTGCGTGAATTGGAAAATATTCTCGAGCGGGCTTTTGCCCTGTGTGAAAACAGCATCATCACCCTGGAAGATCTCGGCACTCTGCAGGAACCCAAAGGCAAGTGTAGCGACAGCATAGTCCGATTGGATGGTGAAAACCTGGAAGAC
>NZ_JBHNMF010000639.1:0-1749 GCF_048562965.1 Thiolapillus sp.
CGCCGCGTTCGGAGGCCTACTTTGTTTTCCCTCTGGCGCAAGGCACGCCGGGAAAACAGTGCGGCCTCGCGGCTACTGGGGTCTACCAGCCTTCGCTTCGCTCTCCATGGCTGGCAGCGCAAGTGCCAGCGCGACGGGCAGGTTCTGTATGCTGACAGGCCATGCCCGGAGGGTATCGAGATGCGAACCGACCCCGCACCACCCCGCCCCGAGCGCCAGCCGCACCGCCTTGTGATCGAGCACAAGCACACAACCCAAGGACCTCGTTACAACAGCCACCAGCGCAGCCGCCTGTACGCAACCGTGCAAAAGCTGAAGCAACAAAGCACGCTGCTGCGCAGCAGGATCCATGCTCTGCAACAGCAGAAAGAACGTGAGCTGCAGCACCAGGCCCTGGGCGACCCGCAACGCCTGACCACTATCAATCTCTACTGGAACAGCAAGATCGACGCCATGGAAAGGGAATACGACCGCAACCTGCAGCAAATCTACCGTTTGGAGGACATGGCCGGGCAGTGACCCATCTCCGGCTGTTTGGCAAGGGCGCGTTATGAAATCCAGCGGCACATATAAGCCAAAAGCCCGCTGTGATGCGGGCTTGGGGACATTTTGGGGCTTCTTGGGACTACTTATTGGTAGGCGCGAACGGAATCGAACCGCCGACCCCCACCATGTCAAGATGGTGCTCTAACCAGCTGAGCTACGCGCCTGTTGCGAGGGCGAACTATACACGGTATGGGCAGGTTTTCGCAAGTTTTCTGCCGCCGATGACAGTCAGGCATCCCAAGATCCTGATCCCGGACCCACTGAAGAATTTCAGTCTGGGGAAGTAACCCCGATAGCCGGTGACGGAGTTCTCATCAACTCGATAAATTTCCTGTCCTTGAAGATGTAATCGAGTTCCCTGAAAGGATACTTGCCGATCCCGGAGTTGTTTTCCTGGATGTAGCGCCTTGCTTCATCCTCCTTTCCCTGAAGATAGAGGGCATAGGCCAGGTACATGGTCGCATACTTGGCATTTGGGTTGATTGCCAGCGCCTCATTCAGGTATTTCTCGGCTTTTCCGTAATCACCCCGCTTCAGGCTCACTGTTGCCAAGCCGGCCAGACGCTTAGCCCGCCCATTCCTCACCAGCGGAAAGCTACCCGCCATTTCAAAATACTTCTCTGCCAAGGCCAGATTGCCTGTCAACAGTTGAATTTTTCCCAGGTTTATTGCTGCCGTTCCGTGGGGATGTTCCTTGAACAGTCTTTCAGCAACGATGCGGGCCTGTTCCAGGCGTCCGTAGGACAGCAGTGCGCCGGCGTAGTTGGATGCTGCCAGTACAGAATCCGGTTGCCGCTGATACGCCCATTGCCACAGACTGAGATTGTTCTTCCAGCTCTTTGCGTAATGGAATACTGTTAGGGATGAAATGACAATCAGAGCGCCTACTGTGTACCCCATTGTTCTTGCCGAAACACGCCCCTTCTTCAAGCGTGTCTTCGGCCTCGTGATAGATTTTGGGACATCCCAGTCCCCAAAATCGACTCAGCCTTTGACAACCTATTTGTGCCCCAGCCGTCCTGGTCACCAAGCACTACGCAACAACTTCGCAAGCTCGTTGCTGCTCCGTACTTGGCTCCCATATGACTGGACGCCGCGTTCGGAGGCCTACTTTGTTTTCCCTCTGGCGCAAGGCACGCCGGGAAAACAGTGCGGCCTCGCGGCTACTGGGGTCTACCAGCCTTCGCTTCGCTCTCCATGGCT
>NZ_JBHNMF010000640.1:0-1746 GCF_048562965.1 Thiolapillus sp.
CCGCGTTTGGATGCCTACTTTGCTTCCCCTCTGGCGCTATGCGCACGACGGGTAAGCAGTGCGGCCTCGCGGCTACTGGGGTCTACCAGCCTTCGCTTCGCTCTCCATGGCTGGCAGCGGCCGCACTATCACCGGACAGTACCAGCATAACAGGATGGATCAAAGGGCCAGCCGGAGCACCTTTGACTGCGAATATTTCGGCAGCTCAACTGGAAGGCAGTACGTGGGTTACCAAAGCGCAGGTAAGCTCAGATCCGCAAACTGGCTACTACGCCTTTCCCGATCTTCCAGAAGGAAAATATCGCATCAAATTTGAAAGTAACAATTACGATATTGAAGTCTGGGACAAAGGAGACGGCGCAACAGACTATTCCCAAGGCAAGGATGTGGTCGTGTGGAAGGAAGACTATTTTTCACAAGGCGGAATCAATGCCACCTTGATGCACAAAGATGTCACTAGCGAATGCATCGCAGGGGACGACCTTAACCTGACAGGTTTTACGGTTGGCACTCACGATAGAACCACAACCGGAATGTTGGCCACATCACCTAATGCTGTGGTTCCAGAAGGTGCTATTGTAAAGCTCACAGCCGGTTCCGGGATCGGATTTGGTAAGCCTTTCAGCGTACACAATACAGGAATGCTCCAAGCAATCGTCGCTCCAGGCATATCCTGCCCCTGATCGTTGACCCTCACCCACCCACTTCAATACTTCAAATTTAAGTGGGATGGGTTTTTGGCTGTTTTCCTCCAGCATCTGGGGCCTGGGACTGCTGCTGCTGTTCTTCACCGGCTTCAACCTGCTGGAAGCAACCCTGCCGTCCCTGGTCTCCAAGCTGGCGCTCGGCGCAATCCGCGGTACGGCCATGGGCGTCTATTCCACCTCCCAGTTCAGCGGGGCTTTCGTGGGCGGCCTGCTCGGTGGCTGGGTGCATGCACGTTTTGGTGAAACCTCGGCCTTCCTGCTTGGCGCGGGCTTCATCCTGGCGTGGCTGCTCCTCGCCGGCAGCATGGAAGTCCCCGCCAAAACAGATGCAATTTCACCGGATGGGCGTTAAACTCTCGGGCTATTCATTTGCAAGTTTCAAGGACGAGAACCCCTGAGGAGGAAACATGGCATCAAGAGGCGTCAACAAAGTCATTCTGGTAGGCAATCTGGGCAAAGATCCGGAAACCCGTTACATGCCCAGCGGCGGTGCGGTGACCAATATCACCGTGGCCACATCCGAGACCTGGAAAGACAAACAGTCCGGTGAGCAGCAGGAACGCACCGAGTGGCATCGGGTGGTGTTCTTCAACCGCCTGGCGGAAATCGCCGGGGAATATCTGAAAAAAGGTTCCAAGGTCTATATCGAAGGCAGCCTGCGAACCCGCAAGTGGCAGGGACAGGACGGCCAGGACAGATACACTACTGAGATCGTCGCCAATGAGATGCAGATGCTGGACAGCCGGGGAGCAGGCGGCAGCACCGAATACTCCCGTCCGAACACCGCTCCGGCTCAAAACGCCCCCCAGGGTGGTAACGCACCCGCACAGGCCGGAGCAGCCGGTGACTTCGAAGACGACATACCGTTTTAGAGTACGGGAAACTTTGTCAGCCTTTCCGTGTCCCATTTGCTGCATAAATACAACCGCTGCCAGCCATGGAGAGCGAAGCGAAGGCTGGTAGACCCCAGTAGCCGCGAGGCCGCACTGTTTTCCCGGCGTGCCTTGCGCCAGAGGGAAAACAAAGTAGGCCTCCGAAC
>NZ_JBHNMF010000641.1:0-1734 GCF_048562965.1 Thiolapillus sp.
CGGCATGGTCAGCGGCTTTGAGCAGGAGTTGGCTGTCCGAAACGATAAACACAGGCAGAAACTGGCTGATGTGGCATCTTCGCCTGGGGGGGCGCGGCCCAAGTTCCTGTACACGGAATCGAGGGAGGACGGCCTCACGCATTACCTGGTCAAGCTGTCATCGAAAAGCGACCAATATCCAGTCATCCGCCTGGAAGCGGCCTGTCTGCGTGCGGCACAAGCCTGTGGCATCGAGACGCCGGCATGTAGGTTGGTGTGGTATGACGACATCGGTGTTGAAGCGCTGTCGATTGTACGTTTTGATGTGACGCCGGAAGGTGGTCGTCGGCACATGGTCAGCCTCAAGACCCTGATGCACGCCGAGTATTATTACAGCAAAGCATATACGGATATTCTTTATGTTTTGCGGAAATATTCAGATGATCCGGAGAACGATAGCGTCCGGCTGTTTCGCCAGATGCTCTACAATGCGCTGATCGGCAACCGTGATGATCACCTGCGTAATTTTACGTTACTCCACGATGATACCGGATGGCGCCTGTCGCCAGGTTATGACATCACGCCGCTGTTTCCGCTTGGCGATAATGAGCCGCATGTTCTGCGCTTCGGATTGAAGGACAACACACGCCCCGGCGCTAACGAGCTGAAAAATCTGGCCAGCACTTTTGGTCTATCGCCTGCTCGGGCGCGGACAGAAACAGAACGGGTCATGTCCTCGATTGAGGAGCTGCGTGATGCCATGGCATTGTTTGGTGTGCCGGATGAACCGGCAGAATTGGTGCTAGGGCATGCCGCTGCATACCGTGATCGCCTAAGCGCGAAGGCCCGCAGGAGGCCAGGGACAAGATGAGATTAGTGGGAACCCGGCGAATCCGGGAAATAACAATGCATGCGGACGGCGAACTGCTGAAAGAGGGCGCGTTGTTCAACGATGAAATCCACAAACTTCCTACCGGCAAAACCATGCGCTTCAAAAAGGGAATATACCGCTACAAAAGCCACGATGAGGCCAATCAGCACCAAGACGCATGCCTGATTGAGCAGATGGTGGATCATGCCGACAGATGAATACAGCCGGCCAGCAACACTGGATGATTTGAAAAAAATCATCCAGTCTCTGAACAAGCACAATGCAGAGTACATACTGGTTGGAGGGTATGCACTCTTCACGCACGGATACCATCGGGCAACAGAGGATATTGACCTGCTTGTTCCCGCAAGCGCATCGCCTTCTAAAGCTATTATTGAGGCATTGCTGGTTCTTGCCGACAAGGAATCCGCGAATCTTGATCCCTTGTGGTTTGAGGAAGGTGAGAATATTCGATTGGTGGATGAGGTGGTAGTCGATTTGCTATTCAAGACCTGCGGCGAAACCTATGAGACATTGAAGCCTCACATTGAGACAATAGACCTCGAAGGCATACCAGTTCAAACGCTGGATCTGGCGGGGCTGCTGAAAACAAAGCAGTCTGCTCGTGAGAAAGATGCCGTTGATCGCAGAGTGCTTGAGCGCGTAATCGAAGCGCTGCGCCATCGAAAACACAAGCGCCCCCGGCATTGACATCCTCCCTGCCCTCGGTCTCCTGGCGCTTGAGAAGCTGGTTCCTGTCGAAATATCACAGGGAATTTCAACAGCTTAGAACCCATCGCGTCGATTATCTTCTGTTTCCTCGGTCTTGCCCACCCTATCTGGCTCAGTTTTGCCCTCTAAAGCCCCATCTATCGTGATAATGG
>NZ_JBHNMF010000642.1:0-1734 GCF_048562965.1 Thiolapillus sp.
GGGAGGGGGCGCACCTATACCCTCAGCGCCAAGGTGTACCGCCAGACCTGCCAAAAGGCTGCCTATGTGCGTCAGGCCGGTTTTGATGCCATTCAACAGGAGCAGATGGTGCTCAGCTATATCGATAAACATGGGTCGGTTAAACGGGCCGATGTGGTGGAATTATGTCATTTGAATCCACCCCAGGCGTACCGACTCCTTAAGCGTTTGAAAGAACAGGGAAAAATAAGTCAATCTGGTGAGAGGCGCTATGCTGTCTATACACGAAAAGCTTAATCTATACACGAAATCTATAGATTCTATGTGCTCGTGCATAAAAGCGTGTATAGCAAGCGTAAATGTAATACCTGAATGCATATTCAGACTTGGTGTGCATAAAGACAATCCGTATCCATCAGTGTTCATCTGTGGCTCAAAAGGCTTTTGAATGGAAACCTCAAAACTCAAAAAATTCGCCCAACACGCCCGTCGCAGCCTGATTGAGCAAGTATCTAACAAGCTCAAGCTGGTGCTCGCACAGGACAGCGCTGCCAGGCGTGAAAATCCTAAAGCGGTAGCCGAAATCGAAAAACGGATTTTTGGTGTATCTGGCAAATATACTGACAACTGTACACTGACCACTGATGACTCGCGTCGGCAAGCGCAGCTTGTCGAGCGCGTCGCCTATATCTGGTTTAACCGTTTTTGCGCCCTGCGTTTCATGGATGTGAACCGCTATACCCGCATCGGGGTGGTTTCGCCCGCCGAGGGGCAGTTCCAGCCGGAGATTCTGGCTGAGGCCAAGATGGGGCATATTGATGAGGGCATGGTGGACGAGTCGGCCAGACAACGGATCTTCGCCCTGCTTGACGGCAAAACCCCCAGCCAGGATCCACAAGCCGAGGCGTACCGGCTGCTGGTCGTGGCGATCTGTAATTACTGGCATGGTTCAATGCCATTCATGTTTGAGCGGATTGCCGATTACACTGAATTGCTGATGCCCGACGACCTGCTCTCGGGCAACTCCATCCTCGCCTATACACGCGAAGCGATGACGCCGGATGTCTGTGAAGATGTTGAGGTGATCGGCTGGCTCTACCAGTTCTACATTTCCGAGAAGAAGGATGAGGTCTTCGAGGGGCTGAAAAAGAACAAGAAGATCACGCCGGAAAACATCCCCGCCGCTACCCAGCTCTTCACCCCGCACTGGATCGTACGCTATCTGGTAGAAAACTCCCTCGGCCGACTGTGGATGCTCAACCGCTCTGATTCACGTCTGGTTGAGCAGATGGACTATTACATCAAGCCCCCCATTGATGATAAAAGCGGGCCAGAGTCCGATTTTCTGCGTATCAGCAGTCCAGAAGAAATAAAAATTTGCGACCCGGCCTGCGGCTCAGGCCATATGCTGACCTATGCCTTCGACCTGCTCTACGCCATCTACGAAGAGGAAGGCTATGAGGCTGCTGAAATCCCTTCGATGATTCTCAAAAACAACCTATTTGGGGTAGAGATCGACGAACGCGCCGGGGAACTGGCCGCTTTTGCCCTGACCATGAAGGCCCGCGCCAAACAACGCCGCTTCTTCCGCAAGCAGGTGCTGCCCAATATATGTGTGCTGGAGAATATCCAGTTCGGTGAGGGTGAGCTGAAGGAGTATATGAATTTTATCGGGCGCGACCTGTTTACTGCGCCATTGCAAACAACTCTGCGCCAGTTTGAGGAAGCCGACAACTTCGGTTCACTGATCCGTCC
>NZ_JBHNMF010000643.1:0-1733 GCF_048562965.1 Thiolapillus sp.
TGATCGAAGACCGGCATGGCCGGCGTTCCACTTTGATCGCCAGCCAGCTGCCCACGGAGCACTGGCACGACTACATCGGCGAGGCAACCCTGGCAGATGCCATTCTCGACCGGCTGCTGCACGGGGCGCACCGCCTCGAACTGCGGGGTGAATCAATGCGGAAACTCACCGCGAGCTTGACGGATCGTGACCGCTCAGAGTAAAAAACCCACTCCAGTGACGGGCCGGTGAGTACAGCGGTTACGATCAGTGGAATCGGCGGTCATCTTCAGTGGAATACGCACTTGCGCCAGAGGGAAAACAGTGCGGCCTCGCGGCTACTGGGGTCTACCAGCCTTCGCTTCGCTCTCCATGGCTGGCAGCGACTGTTACGTGCCTACTCTGTATATCAATCCACCGTTTCCGCTTCATCTTCCTTGACCTTGATGCCTTCAATAAACTTTGCATGAGTTTTCTTCAGATTCCGCAATGCTTGTTCACTGCCTATGTTGTAGTTCAGCTTGTCACGGATAAAGTGTAAACGGTGGTTGTTCTCTGTCAACAACAGGGACCACGTTTTCAGCCAAACAGTAACATCCATGTTTTTTGTGTAGCGGAATAGAACACCACCCTTATTTCCTTCGGCATTTAACTTAATGTCTGCATAATCATCATAATCATTCGAGATTATTAGGAAGTGCCATTTGGTGTCTACTCCCCGGAACCGTTCATCTTTCGCAACGGCGAAAGCGTAACCTTCAATTTGGTCTATTTCCTTCTTTCCAATTTTAACGTTTGGTCTCTTGAGTTCAACAACAAGATGTTCACGTTCGTTACCATGATTTCTTGGAATCTGACGGGATAGCATCAAGTCAACAATTCCCTTTCTCCCGTCAACCCGCAACACTGGGTCATTGATAACGACATCAAGTCTCGAAAGTTCAGCGTGTTTCTTCAGAACTTCCGTCAATGACTTGTCATCTACCGATAGGGTAAAGGGTTCCCCGAATATCCAAGTATTCGCTGCAAGCAGTCTGTGAAGTTGGCTTCTTTCCTTTAGGTGATCTTTGTGGTTGTAAAGCAGTTGTTCCAATGCCGTTATAAAGTTGATGCGGTCTGCAACGATTCGGGACGCGCTGATAATTGAAGAAAGGGACGTATCCTCCAGAAGTTCAGCAAGTTGTTCCCTTGATGCTTTCGGAAGATTCAGAACTTCAGTCAGTATTTTCTGAAGATCTTCCGGGCTTTTCTCTATGGCATGTTTCAACATGCGGAATTGTAACTGCTTTGACTTCTTGTCCGCTTTGCTGAAATCTGGAAGGTTCTGGTTGACGTTGATTGCCACAATGTCAAAAACCTTCCGTTCAGCTTCTTCAACCGAGGTGACAGGTTCCCCTTGATAGGGGTAAATGTCTTCTTCCTTCCACTCTTCAAGCTGGTCTTTGGCTTCTTCTAACTGCCGTGCAATGAAGAAATCCTTGATAGTCTTGATTGCTTCTTTGCAGGCCGGACCGATTCCGATTGTCTGTCCTAAATCTGCAAGGGGTAGAAGATTCTGGTTGTGAAGGTCTCTGAAGTAGTCTGACTTTAGGTAAGCAGCATAGCCAAAGTCCCCAATACCCCGGATTTGCTTCATGTATGGTTCAAGCGGGAACCCATTACCGTCACAGAACCAGATTTCACGTTCTGAAAGGCTGTCCCACTCCACAAGATCAAGTTCTACCGGTTGTTGTTCTCCGTCTACTTCAATCGGT
>NZ_JBHNMF010000644.1:0-1732 GCF_048562965.1 Thiolapillus sp.
CTCCGAATAGCATAGCCTTGGCGGGTGTTGTTGGAGCCAGGATAGCACCGCGGCCCTGCCCAGCCAAGACACCACCCCCTCATGACGCCACCGCCTCAAGCAGTTCGGCGATTTCCGCCTCCACTTGCTTCAGATCCGCGTCGATGGCCTCCAGGGGCCGGGGGGGCTGGTACTGGTAGAAGTAGCGATTGAAGTTGATCTCGTAGCCGACGATGCCCACCTGGCCGTCCTTCTTGTCCTTCTTGGTCTTGTCGATCCAGGCGTCTGGCACGTGGGACAGGACTTCTCGCTCGAAGTAATCCTGAATCTCTTCGGAGAGGGGTACGTTCTCATGGTCGCGCAGATCGGGGTCGGGCTCGGGATTGCCCTTGGCGTCGTGGCAGATTACAGCCTGTTCATCTCTTTCCCCACAGGCCATCCAGATCGGTTTGAGCTGGGCGGTGGTCAGCTTGATGCCCCGGGTCTTGAGCGCGGATTTGAGTTCCGCGAGAAAATCCTCGCGGTTCATCCAGAGGGTATCGCCCGCTAGGGATTCCAAGGCCTTCCGGACGGGTTCCTGCTTGTCCTTGAGGTTCTGGAACGGCTTGCCCGCCATGTAGCTGGCGATGCTCTCGCGGGTGACCTGGAAACGGAGCCTCAGCGGTCGCTCCACGGTGATTCGCCGGTAGCCAAAGTCCTCGGTATCGAACAGCTTGCTCACCGGAGTTTCTTCAAAGTTATCGTGAAGGCGGGCAATTTCGGCAATCTGCTCATCCGTCAGCCAGCGGCGCTTGCTGCCCAGGCTTTTGCGCATGGGCGTATGGATGCCGGTGGCGTCGATGAGCTGCACCAGTCCCTTGCGGCGCGGTTCCTTGTCAGTATCCAGCACCCAGACATAGGTGCCAATGCCGGTGTTGTAGAATAGATCCGTGGGCAGGGCGACGATGGCCTCCAGCCAGTCGTTCTCCAGGATCCAGCGGCGGATTTCCGATTCGCCAGAGCCGGCGGACCCGTTGAAAAGAGGTGAACCCGACAGGATTATGCCAATGCGGGTGCCACCTTCCGACTCGGGCTTGCGCTTGGACAGCAGGTGCATGAGAAACAGCATGGAACCGTCGCTGACCCGGGGCAGCCCAGGGCCAAACCGCCCGGAATAACCCAGTACCCGGTGTTCGCCTTTCACCGCTTTCTGCACTTTTTTCCAGTCCACACCAAAGGGCGGATTGGCCAGGCAGTAATCGAAGCGCTCACCGGGCAGCAGGTCGTTGGAGAGCGTGTTACCCAGCTTGATGTTCTTGGTGTCATACCCCTGAATCAGCTTGTCAGCCACGCAGATGGCGTGGGTTTCCGGGTTGAGTTCCTGGGCGTAAGGGATCAACCGCGCATCGGGATTCCACTCGTTCACCAATTCGATGGCGGATGAAAGAAATCCGCCGGTGCCGGCGGCGCAGTCATAGACGGTTCGCACCACACCCTCGCCACCCAAGGCTTCATGGTCATTGGAAAAGACCAGGGTGGTGGTCAGGCGAACCACGTCCCGAGGCGTGTAGAATTCACCCGCCGTATCGTTGGCCGATTCGGCGAATCGGCGGATCAGGTGCTCGAAAATCAGCCCCATTTCGTGATTGGAGATCCGGTCGGGATGCAGGTCGATACCCCGGAATTCCTTCACTACCAGATAAAGCAGGTCGTGCTGGTCGAGTTTGTCGATCCAGTTGCTGAAGGAAAACTCGTCGAAGATCTGCCGAGCGTT
>NZ_JBHNMF010000645.1:0-1731 GCF_048562965.1 Thiolapillus sp.
ACCTCCACCATGTGCTGCAGCACATCGGCAATGCCAGGACGGTTGAGGACATTGAAGCCCTGCTACCCTGGAACACGCCTGTCAAAAAAATGCAATAGGGCTGATTGTTTGGCGCTTACAGTTGACCGCCCAGATTGACGCACTCCGCTCCGAGATTGCGGATCTGAAACAGGCGCATGCCAGCGCGATTATCACATCTGAGACGGAAATAGGCTTGTGGAAAACTCGGTGTGATGCCCAAACGACCGAAAACCGCACGCTGGACAAAAGGCTGCGCAGCACCCTGGTGGAGCTGGAGGAATGCCGCGACCAGCTCAAAACGCTGCGCGACAAGGAAGCGGATGCGCGGGCACAGACCACTTCTGCTCAAGCCACCGTGGAACAGCAACGTCTCCAGATCGAGTCATTGGAGAAACAGCTGGAGAAACAGGCCTCGCCCCAAAAAGAGCACTGATTACTGGCAAAGCACTATTCCGCGGTGTGATCTTCTACAAGCTCTTTCAGGCTCTCCATGTCAGAAGCGACATAGACAACCTCCTCGGAGCAGAGAAGAATCTCGACGACCTCTTTCAGAGTCATGCCCTGGGTTTCGAACGAATCCCCCCCGTGCTTGGGGTGGGCCGTCATCCAAAAGCACCCGCCGGCGGCGATTTCATCGCCGGTGATCCAGGTATCGGCCCCGTGCCACACCACCGCATTGGTGTAGCGGCGGGCTTCGGACAAGCCGAAGGCGCTGATGGCGGTGAACACGGCTGTCACCTCCCGCACCAGGTCGGCATCGACCCGGTATTCGGCATACTCCGGATCGTCGAGATTGAAATCCCCGACCATTTCAACGTATGCCGTTTTTGGCGGGGTGTCGTCCTGATCGGCCAGGATGCCCATAAGCTTCCTGGCCACAGGCTCTTTCTCCACCGTTGCCACCAGGTGCTCGGTGGGATTACCCAGCTGGGACCACAGTTCCCAGCCATTCTCTGTTTTTTTCATGTCGTACATTCGACCTCCTTTGCGGTCACCAGCCGCGATAAATGCTCAGACAGGTTGGTGCCTCCTGTCCGTTGAAGATAAGCCCGGCACCTGAGAAGGGGCCGGGCTTGGTTTCTGCTACGCTGTCATTTTTTTGAGCCGGCGGAATTCCCGGCGGACGGCATCCTGGTCCGGAATGGCCTTGATGCCCTTGGTGACAAGCACATCGTTCCAGTCCGTCCCTTTCGGATTGCCCAGGTTCTCCGGAAACAGGACGACACTTTGCCGCCCTTCCTCCAGCAACCGGCGCTGCAGGCGAAAGGCAGCCTCCTGCCCGCGGCCGCTTTCACGGTCATAGTCCGCCCAGACAACCACCCACTGGGCTTCCTTGGGCAGATTAACCCGCTCCAGGTTGACCGCGTTGATGGTCGTCCAACACGGCAACCCGGTGGCCTGCATCACCGACATGGCGGTTTCCAACCCTTCGGCAACCCCTAAGACGCCGTTGTAGATCGGCGCAATGGGGACATAGCCGCCTGACATGGTGCGGCTGGCCGAATACGGCATGGCCCGCTTGGACTGACCACCAAAGGCCTTCCGCCCGTCCGGCGTGATAAACAGCCGGTGCAGGGTGACCGGGCGGGCCTCGGTGTCATACACCAACTCCAGGACCGCCGGCGAGGTAATGTTTTTCCCTTTCCTTTTCTCAAAAAAGAGATCGGGATGGAAAAAAACATTCGCCAGTTCCCAGGGCTGGGCATCCAG
>NZ_JBHNMF010000646.1:0-1727 GCF_048562965.1 Thiolapillus sp.
CCCCCCTGCGCAAAGAGGTAGAACAGTGGATGCGGGCCAACGGGCGCGCCGCTGTTGTGGATTCTTTCGACTGGAACAATCGCCAGGCACAGGTATGGGGGTTCCAGTATTACATGGAGAAAAAATCTCGCCCCAGAGGGGCCGTAGAGCGGATATTTGATTACGCCAAGCGTGCTTATTATCGGGTGCGCCACCTGGCAATGAACTTGGGTCACGAATCGGCTGAAGATATCATGTACAAGGCGGCGGAGGGGATACTTCGCAGACAACATCAAAAAGCAGCGGCGGCGGCATCACAAGAATATTGTGTACGCATAACAACCCAAGGAGCGCAGGGAGATGTCAAAGAACTTGCCGCCTATGTTGTCAATGCGCCGAATGCCACAGAGGCAGAGGAAAAAGGGCTGGGGAAATACAAGAAGACCTGTCGCCAAAAGGGAGAACCCTGCAAGGGGGTGTTGGGCGTAAGCGCAAAGAAGCAGGCGCCCAAAGGCGCGCACCCGCGAACCCCCGTCCGGGCAACACAGAAACGGCGGCTTTGCCGCCTATGAATATGACAGCAAGAAAAGAGGGTAATCCGTGTTTACATCATCAGTAAAGACAGCAGGAACCAAACAGGAGCCAACGAAGGACAAGGATATCTTCAAGATTGAAGTCACAGTATGTTGCGAATATGGGCTTGCGATATCCCTAAAAAGGGGTTGCTGGCATCGCCCATCAGTATACTGCTGCACATGTGGGTGAGACCCGCAGGGTTCTACCTGCAGGTGGACGCCAACCCGGTTTTTTCCCGTGAAACCGCATTACAGCGGCACTGGGCAGAAGAAATGCGGCAGCAACCTCGGCTGGTACTTTCCCGCAACCCCGGGGAGCGGGTTATTATTCTTCAGCTCGCCAGGGGGCGGACGGTCGAGGAGGCCGCCCGTGATTTACGGGAAAGCGGAATCCACATCAGCGCCCACCGGCCAGAGGGGCAGGCCTCGTCACGAATGGTCTTCAGCTGCTCTCGCATATGGGAAATAACCAGGGCCAATCTCCGCAGAAGGAAATGATGGAGAACACCGTGATTGGGGATCTGTTGGTATTGGGCTTTTCCTCCTTTGCCACAGTATTTCTGCTGGTATTTCAGCAACAGAATGTTATCCATAAGAAATATCTATGGGCGGCACTCACCTCTGCGGGTATCACCTTGTCGCAAGTGCTAGTCATCCGGGGGGTTGCCAGCAGCACCTCGCCCTCCGAGATCGTTGCACTCACTATAGGTGGTGTAACGGGGGTGCTGTTATCCATGTTCCTGCACAGCAGGATCATGGGCTGGTTTGGTAGAGGAAAAGAGGCATGTGGAGAGAGGCGGTAGTAGTAGGCGCCCTGATGGCGGCCTTGCTTGTTGGGTGCTCTATTTGGCCCAACAAGCACCAGATTGCGGAAATGGTGTTGTCCCATCATGCCTCTCCGGCATGGATGGACATACAGGATTTTCGTATTATCAAAGAAATAGAAACAGCCAAACGGTATGTCATTGATGTATCTTACACATTGTTGCCCAAGATCGATGCATCGCGGTTGATTGAGAAGAGAATGCGAAACGAGGGGTATGACCCGAGCGCAAATGATGAGAAAACGACATTGCGCCGAAAGGAGATTAGAGCGGCCATTGCAGGCTCCCTGGGGGACTTCCAGGCTGGCGATAAATTGCAGATCCATGAAGAGATCACGCTGATAAAAAA
>NZ_JBHNMF010000647.1:0-1726 GCF_048562965.1 Thiolapillus sp.
GTTGTTGCGTAGTGCTTGGTGACCAGGACGGCTGGGGCACCAATAGGTTGTCAAAGGCCGAGTCGATTTTGGGGACTGGGATGTCCCAAAATCTATCACGAGGTCGAAGACACGCTTGCCCTACCGCCTAAAGGCGTGGGATTTACGGATCCCCTATCGGGGACTTTAAAATAACGGAGAACCCCTTTTTCGCCTTAGTTACCTCCAGAAACGTATTTACAGGCATCCTATATCTCATCTTTTTCGACCTTATCCGTATTCTCTTCAGAATGAGCCTGTGAGAGTGCCGATGCAACGAGCCCCGCTGGTACTGCCACTATTCCGAGGCCCACCATTAGCACAATAAATGTGAAAATACGCCCACCTACCGTAACGGGGTAAATGTCGCCATAGCCTACGGTGGTTAGTGTTACCACTGCCCACCATAAACTATGAAATACAGATTTGAATTGTTCTGGTTGTGCTGTATTTTCAAAGTAATAAATACCTACCGAAGACAAGTATAATAGTATCATTGATACCGCTGAAAACAATACAAGCTCTTCTTTTGCGATAACGAATGCCCTATGATACCTTCCAATTGCCTGATTATACCTAAACAGTTTAAGAATCCTGAACAATCTAAGAAGGCGAAATATTCTTAATACTCTAAGGTCAACGCCAGAAGAAATGTAAAACGGTAGAATTGCCAAAACATCTATTAATCCATAAAAACTGAAGATATATGCTATCTTATTATTCGCCACATATATTCTAGCTAAATACTCCACTGTAAATATCAGAACAGTTACAATTTCTATAGCCCTTAGCACTCGAATTGTATAATTTGATATATCTGGTAATGTACTCACTGAAAATGTGATCAATGAAGTAATAATCAGAGCCTGCATTACATACGCAAACAATCTTCCTTTGGAAGATTGTGGATCATCAATAATTGCGGCAATCTTTTCTTTCATATGCTAAACACTTCATCTGGCAACATAACGCTTGGGCTCAGAGGCTGAGTCAGAGTGTGCGTTAGAACACATATTAATTCTCAGGATCAAAAGGTGTAATTGGTTTAAATATCCCAGTCGCAGTCATTTTTCTTATATGATTAAAAGATGACATTGCCGCCACTGGATCAACATTTTCAAGAGAAGAATAATTAATATTTGAAAACCCTTCTCGATCCACCTTAAAACTAAAAAGGTAATCATCGTTAATCTTTCCTGTTGCCGATTCTAGCCTCTGTGAGTATCCAGATATTATGACATATTTACATTCTGGTAATGTGGCAAAAGTGATACCCACTAAACGAAAAGCAATACCATGAACATGACGTGAGTATTCGAGGCGTAGCTGCTTTTTAGACTTATTCTTGATATTAAGTTTTCGTCTGGTTGCTGCGATTGTGGCTATTTTATTTGGAATATCTTCAATCTCTGGAAGATCCACATCAAGCCAAATATCTTTACCATCATTGCGAATCTCATAAGAGATTATAGTTTCTCTTGGCCATGACAATGAATCAATTGCTTCACGCAACACAGACTCCATTAAGTTTATGTCTTGAGAAAGAAGGATTGGGAACTCTTTTTGCTTTATTTTTTCTTTTTCCTCATGTATTGACTTTCGTCTTTTCCATGATTCAAGTTGTTGTTCATATCTCTCTAGCGCTTTTCGATGGTTTTCTTCAGCTTCGTTTTTGTTCCTTTTCCATAAACCTAGCAAAATACGATAA
>NZ_JBHNMF010000648.1:0-1725 GCF_048562965.1 Thiolapillus sp.
GTGGGTTTCTTTCTCGCTGCACTGCAGATTGACAAGGATGAGCAAATCCATGTCGTATTTACGAAGAATTCTTTTCAACAATGAGGTCGTGCAAAACAACCGTGTCCCGGAATGTGATCCGTCCTCTTGATACTTGTTTTCCCTGCCCCAGGCTTGGCAGCGCAAAGACAAACGGCCACGATTATCTTTCCAGATGCGGCCAAACGGATCCTCACTGGATAAATCACAAAACTTCACAAATTCTTCTGCTAAACGTGGCCTAAGGCTGGCAGCCGGAACCCCATAAGGATCATACTCGTCCAGGCGCGCTTCCCCGGAGCGCAGAACGATCCAAGGTGTATAGCCATTCTTATCGCCCTGCGTATGTTCTCCGTCGTAATCGTTTTCACGGTAACAAGGTAGCCAAACCGTGATTGGCTCTTCGCGCGTTAACTTGCGCGCCAGCGTCGCTGCTTTTTTCGAAGGGACCAGAGCTGATGAGATGGCTATCTTGACGTTATCAGCCGAATGCCAGTCACCCTCGACAACAAGCTCCTTTCCAATACGTGACCCGACGCTGACGAGTTGCAGCAATTTTTCGCGATCGCCTGTAATGACAAAGTCCTTGTCTTTTCTTTCGAGCAAGAATTCCACCGTATCGATCGGTGTCCGATCAGTACCGTCTGATAGCCAAAGACCGTCATCCCGCGTCAAGGCATAACGACCGAGCCACTCTCCCCATGGATCAGACTCATACCACCAATCGTCAGTCACCGGGTAAGTCTGCAGCAGCTTTCCAGCCGCCAGAAATAGTGCGTGATGACCAAGTTGTTGGCCATGCATTTGATGATGGGCCGTGATGCCACGGTAATCGCGCCTGTATAGGAGGGTTTCACGGCCAGCTGACTCGTCCATGCTCTCGACGTCGGGATCGAGCCCATGAGCAATCTCCGCCATGAGGTCAGCGACTTTCCAACAGGGCTGCCCAAAGACCTTTGAGAGGTTATCGACATCTTCCGTGTGGAAGTCATAGTCCAGATGGAACTCGAATGGTGGTTTCGGCTCGGAATCTGGTCGTCCGGAGTAGAAATCCACATTCTTCCTTATCTTCTTCTTGAGGCGGGTGTGAGGCGAAAGATCTGACTTCCGTAATTGCGTAACTTGCTTTACGGGGAGCTTGAGGGCGCCGGAATCTACACAGACGAGCAATGCACGCGCCGAAAAATGTCGCATGAGTACATGCGGGGCGTCGTTCTCCAGCGCAAATGACAGGAGCGTCTCTTTATAACGGGCCACTTCGGTGGGGTAATCGAGCGCCATCCTATCTAGAGCAATAAGAAGCCAAAGACGCGCGTACAAATAAAAAAATGGGAGCTCACTCGCCTGGAATGGCCCTGCGTCTTTACGAGCGATGTTAGCAGCCAGCCTGTCGATAATTCCCCAGCGCCCAAATCTGGCAAATGAGCGAATGCAATGCGCCCCGCGCCATCGATCAGTCGCATAAGGCGAACCCAGAGAGCGCCAGATTAGCCCTTCGGCAATCTCGTCAATTTCGGCTTTTGGATAGAGGCCTTTTTGCCATGTGCCGTCGACAACATTATCAGCCAGGCGGGATGCTTCACTGGAAAGAAGGCGTGCCAGTGCCAACTGGCCCTGCCCCTCGTCTGCCTCATTACAAACGAACGTCGCAAAGGCAAGCCACACTGAGCCCGATACCGAGCGATCCGGGCGAGAAAATACTTTTAT
>NZ_JBHNMF010000649.1:0-1707 GCF_048562965.1 Thiolapillus sp.
TCCAGAAGTTTGTGTTGATTTCTCTTCTGAGAAGGCCGCGCCTTGCATGCCTTTCTTTAAATTTTCAAATGAAGGCATGCAAGGCATGCGGCAACGCTATGATCCTTGCTATGTCAACTATTTTTTGAGATTTTTAGTGGTTTTTCTCCTCTGAAACTCTAAACTCTAGTTTTTGATTCATCTGGCGATAATTTCGGGGTGAACTGCCTTTCCAGTGTTTGAACGCGCGGGAAAAGGAGCTCAGTTCAGAGAAGCCCAGCAGGAATGAAATCTCATTCAGTGACAGGTTACTGTCCCGGATGTAATTGTCAGCCAGGTCGATGCGCACTTCGGTCAGTAGTTTCTTGAAAGTTGTGCCGGCTTCCTGCAGCAGCCGCTGCAGCGTGCGTTCAGTCAGAAACAGCCTTTCAGCCACGATAGCATCGGAAATGTTGCCCGAGGGCAGTTCCTCTGTGATTGCCAGTTTTACCCGTTCGATGATGTTGTCTTCATGAAGCTTGGCAATGTATTCCTGCATGAACTGATCGTGGAGCTTAGACAGTTGTACATTGGAACATGAGCGGGGTGCATCCGCTTCTTCGGATGTGATCGTGAAACGGTTGGCAGGTGCATTGAAGACCAGCGGGCTTTGGAACAGTGCGTAGTAAGGCCCGGTATCTTCGGGCTCATCAAAGATGAAAGACACGGTTTTGGGATGAAAGTCGGCACCTGCATTGGCGCGAACCATGACCATCAGGGTAGCCAGCGCCCCGTCGATGCGGAATTTCTGTGACAGCTCTTCCTGCACGAACTTGAACTGCAACGATACTTCATCGTTGTCTTCCGTCACCTCCAGTTGCACGGCGTCGCTGACAACTTTGACGAAACGGGCATAGCGTTTGAATGCCGCCCGCAGGGTGTCACTCGTCAGCCAGGCGTAACCCAGAGCGCCCATTTGAGAAGGATGCCAGAACTGGGCTGCCTTGAGTCCGAAGTTCGGGTTGTCGATCAGTTCAGCGACATGAGCATAGAAAGCGTTCACCTGCTCCATGCGAAAACGTGCATTGGGATCGCTGACCAGCTGGGGATTAATGCCATGCTCCTTCATCAGTGATTCGGTATCCAGATCATAGGATCTGGCGACCTGAACCATGAGGTCCAGCATGGGGGAATAGAGGCTCAGAGGCATGAAGATTATGCGCTACATCAAAAGGTTACCGTAAGATCGCACAATACCCCATGTGCGTCAAGTTATTGGCGCGTTTTGTAAATGGCAATGCCTTCAATGATTGCTAGACTCACTGCAATTCAAACAGCCGGAGGCAAAATCATGTGCAGGATCAAAGTTGAAAACAGCCCCAGTTTCGAGCTGGAATGTGATGAAGCCACGGAGGAAACCGATCGCTGCCAGCCATGGAGAGCGAAGCGAAGGCTGGTAGACCCCAGTAGCCGCGAGGCCGCACTGTTTTCCCGGCGTGCCTTGCGCCAGAGGGAAAACAAAGTAGGCCTCCGAACGCGGCGTCCAGTCATTGGGAGCCAAGTACGGAGCAGCAACGAGCTTGCGAAGTTGTTGCGTAGTGCTTGGTGACCAGGACGGCTGGGGCACAAATAGGTTGTCAAAGGCCGAGTCGATTTTGGGGACTGGGATGTCCCAAAATCTATCACGAGGCCGAAGACACGCTTGCAGCCGCCCTCAGAAATGGAACGCGCGCTGCTCGAGGAGGTGGA
>NZ_JBHNMF010000650.1:0-1706 GCF_048562965.1 Thiolapillus sp.
GCTTCAGCCTGTGCTTTTATTGCCTCAAGCTTTATTTTTTCATTTTGCAATAAAGCAAGCTCTCCGGCTGTCCTGGTTTGTAAATCCAAGACATCTTTCTGATCTTGTGTACCGTCAACGGCTCCGACAAGTTGACTTAATTTCACTACACGCTGTTTTGACGTTTCCAACAATTCCTGGGCATTCTCATAATACCAAGCGGCGTTATTATTCCCCTCTGTGTAGTATTGAGCGATTTCAGTGGATAATTCCCAATCACTGGTATCAGATTTCAGGTCGAACTTGTCAAATACATCCTGATAATTCACGTCCGTATCCATGGAATACGTGGATTGAATAATGCTGGCATACCCTCTGGGATCACTCATTGATGCTAATGCATCCTCTGCAACCTTCAATTGTTCCTTCATTTTGTCCAGTTGCTCTTTTAATTGATTAATTGTTTCAAGTGCGTGCATAACCTGCTGGATGTTCTGAGCGAGGTTCACGCCATCAAATACCGGGATTCCGCCAGCATTCGCGGTGTTGATAGATGCTACAAATAATATTGATAATATAAATTTCTTCATTGTTTTTCTCCCTTTAGCTTTTTCGCTGTTGATGAAAGATTGGCAACCAAACTTCAGGGGCGGTTCCAACTTCTTTCATAATTTGTTCCGCAAGTTCTACTGTGTCTGACGTACCAGACAAAATAGCCAGTTCATCATTAAAGCCTCTTAGATTCAGTTCTGCAACAACGCTATATTGCCCTTGTTTGACTAAAAAGCGCCTGGAACCCTCGGGCATTTCTTCTTTAATGATATGGAACTCCCGCCGGGTGAGCTTTAGCCCTTCGACGTAATCTTTCGGGTCGGCTTTCGGGTTCGGTAGATAAATCATTGTCGGACATTGCTCAATGATGCTATGTGCAATGGGTGAGTTCAGAACATCTTTCGGGCTTTGTGTGCCAAGCACTAACAAGCCGTTTAATTTTCTGATGGTTTTTAGTTTGTCGTTGGCAAAGGCTTCAAAGTATTCATCCAAAAGAAGTTTCCAGAATTCATCCATGAAACCGATAAACCGTTGCCCATTGATTAGTTCATCCATGCGGTGAAATAGGTACATGACAATAGGGGTTCTTATTACGGGATCATCAAGGAATTGGGTTATGTCAAAACCAAACAGCTTGTTTTTAGAAAAATCAAGTCTGTCTTCTACATTGTCAAAAACCCAGTGAAGTGATCCATGCGTTCCGGTGTCGGTTAGTTCACACCATTTTCTGAGCCTGGAACCCACGCCCTCCTTATCTGATTTATCAAGATAAGACAATAAAGAGGACAGGCGGCGTTGCCTGGGAGAAAGGTCTAAGGTCGCTCTTACCCCTGCACTGATTTCTTCCTCTTGCTGAACAGAAAAAGGGGTATCGTTTTGAGTGAGTTTTTTTACAAATGCCTCTAAAAAGAGAATGTTTCTTGGGGTGGGTTCAAGCAAAAATGGATTATAGCCCGTACTTTTTCCAGGTATATGTGCAAGATATTCCCCTTTCATTGCGCGTACAAATAATTCTAACCCTCGGTCTTTATCGAAGACGACTGAAACAGGTTGGTATTTTTGCGCTTGAGCAAGAAGGAATGCTTGTATTACAGTTTTACCGGAACCAGATGGGCCAATAATCCCTGTGTTACCAAGGGCTTTTTGTTGCTCCCGCCCGTTAGTTTTAAAATTTG
>NZ_JBHNMF010000651.1:0-1706 GCF_048562965.1 Thiolapillus sp.
CTGACCGGATACCTGACCATATCCGCTCCGTCACCCGGCCGGACTGAAAATCCGTCTTCCGTAGTTTCCAGTCTTGCCAGACGGGGTTTCCTTCGGGGAACTTCAATATCATCATCAGGGGGCGTTTTTGGCTTTGGCCTGTTCTTTCCACCAGACGTTTCTGACTCCTGCTCAGGCTCCTCCGTAAAAAAGAATCCCGCCAGCGCTTTATCGTCCTCCTCCTCTTCCGCCTGGGTGAGCACGTCATAGAAATTCACAACAGCATTCTTGATCACCTTCAGGCGGTTTCCTGGTGACACATAATTCTTCCGGAGTTTTTCCGCATTGTAGATCCATTTGGTGTGCGCAGGATTTTCCGCATCTCCGAGAAAAGAGGAAATGATCTCGTTATTGGCCACCATCACACCATAGGCCTTTCGGTCACCGAACTTGGATTCGGCCGGCAGCGTCAGCCCGCCGCGCACATAGAGATCAATCCCTTTTGTGATGCTGTCCGGACGTTTCACGAACACATGGAATTCGGTATCAAGAATCTTTCTTTCCGGTTTAACCTTCACCGACAGCGGAAGCCTCACGCCAACCAGCCTGCCTTCAGAAAAGGTGGTGCGCAGCCGATCAAGATCATTCGGCTCGAAATCATCCTCGTCCAGCCTGACGTCATCCAGCCATCCCTTCCTAAGCGAAAGGAGCGTGCCGCCCCCAAGTTCCCGATTTGTTTCCTCAATAAAACTGAACAGCTCGTCAATATCCGGAATTTTCCTCTTTGCATACACATGTGCAAGCTGGCGGATATTTTCCGCATCCAGCGCCTGACCATTGAATTCCATGACCAGCTTTCCGGTCAGAATGGGATAGAAATAGTTGATTATGGCCACACCGAGCATTTTTTCGGAAGTAAGCGATTCGTGGGGAAAGGGGATGGCGATGGAAAGTCCGGGCTCTCCGTTTCGGGTCAGTCCGAACTGCCGGGAAAACTCCCGGATGTAGCCTGTATCATTTACAGGAACGGGAACCATATTCTGTATCTTGGATCCCTTCATTTTCGAGAAATAGGCATGGGGAGGATATTCCCCGCCTTCATAGGTGTGCAGATCAAGAACGCTCTGCCCCATCAGCCAGGCATCCTGATCCCCTTCCCGGACAGTTACTCCGAAAAATGCTCCGGTAGCCGCCGAACTGGAATACACCAGCTTTCCGAGTCCCCATCGCCCCCGCCGGGTGCCGGTCTTGTGGGACTTTCCATGCCGCCTCCAGAAACCGGAAAAATCACCATTATCCTTATCCTCCACCGACCCGGTGAGACCGGTGGTTCCGAAATCCTCAATCACCAGTGCAGACGGACTGGAGAAGTCAATCTTCTCAGTTTCAAGTCCTGAAGCGGCAGCATGCTCAAGCTGCTTTTCCAGAATCTCCCTCAGCCAGCCCCCGTCCAGACCCGTTTCCCCGTTTGCCCAACGGAAGGAAACCCTCGTCTGCTTCCCGTTAGGTGTGGCATCCAGAGAATTCTGGACCGCCTCCCTTACAATGGTTTCATAAAGATCAACCTCATCATTTCTGAACTGATCTCTCTGGGTAATCCCGGAATCCACATAGCAGGGCAGCTGCCGGATAAAATGCCAATCAATCAATCTGCAACCTCCTGCAAGATCCAATAATCTTGTTAAAAAATCGGGCTCTTCAGCAGAATCTGTGGGTAAACTCAGGCT
>NZ_JBHNMF010000652.1:0-1704 GCF_048562965.1 Thiolapillus sp.
GGCGGGGGGGGGGTGGATTGAAACTCCAGATGATTCGACAGGTCCCATGGGAACCATCCATGAACGAAGTCGGCGTGCATCAGGCGCCGGTAGGCATAGAATCGCTGCGCGTCGGTCGCGTATTTATGGGTCAGCAGTGACTGAACCCGATTGATGACCGCGCTCATTTCTGCTTTGGTATTGGTTTTTTTGGAGGCGCTGGCTCCATGAGTTTTGAAACCTCGTACATTCCACCCATGGCAACACCCTGCCCAATCGCCATTTTTGCCCCCTTTTTTGCCCACCCGATGAGCTTTTCGCTCAATGTCTTCTGTGCTTCAACATCATTTTCTGATTGCGTTCCCTGCTCCAAGGTTTGCGCTGGCGATCTGCCCACTTGGCCGTCGGCAGGTATATTTTCCATGGGAGCCGCAGGGTCAGGCGCTTCTGCCATCGGATTGCTGCTGATGGGCAACTCTTCATCACCAACCGGCTCAGGTTCGGGCACACCACCCCCCATATTTTCCACAGCGCCCTCTATGGATTGCAGGTCCGATGAGGCCTGGGACAAATCCTCAGACGCCGACTCGGACACTGTCCGGGCCATCGCCCTTGCTTCTGAACCGGCACTGCGACCCAAAGAACCAAGATCGGACATCAGTTCCCCCTCAGCAAGCGCCCCATCGACCTCTGCATCTGTAGCAGCGGCCTCTGCGCCATCTGCGGCCAACATACTCAAATCAGCAGCGGCCGCCGCATCGAGCTCAGGTTGCTCCGTAACCGCCCCCAGCGCCATGAGATCGATATTTACAACGACCTCAAGAATGGTCAGGATTGGTGATTTTCCAGTCGGGTCAATATATTGCGTAGGGTTCGCAATCGATAGCGTGTAGGCCGATACTGATTTGTTCGCCGGGTCCGTTGACAGGAAGACTGCGCGGGTGACACTATACGTCCGCGCGTTGTAAAAAACGTGCTCCTCTTGTATCGGATGCCCATGGAAAGCGGGTTGTGGATGCAGTTCCGATTGGGCAGTCGGAATCCACAACCCCATCAGTATCACAAGATGTATTCTTGATAGCATCGGCACAGGGGTCCTAGGCCCGGATGACGGTCGCGAACACCCGCGCCCTCCCTTTATATTGTACTGTTTCCCTCACGTTTATCAAGTGTGAGCCTTGTCCAATATGAAATGAGTCTGAACGTAGGCCGTATTTCCAGTATGAGGTGAGTCTGAAATAAGCTGAATTTTTTCGGTGATTTGTTCATGATGGGAGCATGAAAGCCATCATGAAAACAGAAGAATTGACCACAATTGAACACCTGTCCAACTTTTTGGAAGGAACCCAAGCGGTCGCTTTTACCATCAGTAGCGACAAGGACAAGCGTTATCGTTGGTTACAGAGGGAGCTGGTTCGTTTTGACTATCTGTCTCTGAATAAACCAGACAAAGGCATTGTCATCCGCTATTTGCTCAAGGTAACGGGTTATTCCCGTCAACAATTAACGCGCTTGATTGCCCAGTACCGAAAGACAGGCCGGTTGAGCCGTCAGCAACGAACAACGGCGGGTTTCAAGCGCCGCTACACCGATCGTGACATCCTGCTACTGGCAGAAATGGATGAACGCCATGACACGCCTTGTGGACATGCCATCAAGAAGCTGTGTGAGCGTGCCTATCAGGTATTTGGGCAATCAGACTATGAAACCGCTGGCCGGCATCTC
>NZ_JBHNMF010000653.1:0-1703 GCF_048562965.1 Thiolapillus sp.
TATGCCCTGACCCAGGGAGTGGATGCCGTCAGCCAGTCGTTCGTCTCGTCTGCTTCCGATATACAGGACCTGCGTGCCGCCATGGAGCAAATGGGCAGGCAGGCCTTTGTGGTTTCCAAGATCGAGCGCAAGGGTGCCCTGGATGCGCTGGATGAAATTCTGCAGGTATCCGACGGGATCATGATTGCCCGGGGTGATCTGGGTGTGGAGATTCCCATATCCGGTATTGCGATGGTACAGAAAGAGCTGATGCGCAAGGCCAATGAGGTGGGCAAGCCTGTTATCACCGCCACCCAGATGCTCGAGTCCATGACGGAAAACCGCCTGCCCACCCGGGCTGAAGCGACGGACGTGGCCAACGCCATCATTGATGGTACTGATGCGGTCATGCTGTCGGCGGAATCCGCTGTAGGCCGCTATCCGGTGGAATCGGTGAAGATGCTGGCCCGGATCGCCAGGGACACCGAGGCGGAAACGCCGGCGCCCACGCCTGAAGAACGCAGCCGCCTGTTCGAGGAGACCAGCGCTGTGGATCTGATCGCCGAATGCGTGCAACAGGTCGTCTTCGCCATGAAACAGCCGGAAGTGGTGGTGCCGACCCGCTCGGGAGCAACGGCAAGAAATATCGCCCGTTACCGTTTGCCGGTGTGGATAACCGCCTTCAGCAGCCAGCACGCCACCTGCCAGAATCTGCAGTTTTCACGGGGAGTATTTCCGGTAAAAGTGGATCAGGAACACGAGGACTGGACGCCTTTCTGTCGAGCCTGGTTGCGGGAGCAGGGCTACCGCAGCGGTGCGGCGGTACTGACCCAGGGGCCTTCGCCGGAACATCCCGACGCCACCTATCGCATGGAGATCGCCGCCCTCGATTGAATCACCGGCGGAATAGCATAGCCGCATTCCGCCGGTGGTAGGGTCAGGGGATGGGCTTGAGGTTCAGTTCGTCTTCGGTGGCATTCACAAAACCGTACTTGGCATAGATGCCCTGTGCGGGTGCGGAAGCCAGGTAAGCGAGAAAGGTTTCAGCATTGTTGTGGTTGCGCCCGTCTTTCAGGGTGCCGATGGCATAGCCTACCTTGTCCTGCTGGTTGTAGGGTGCAGATATGGGTACGCCATCGATGTTACGCCCGGTTGCCTTGGCATGGGTGATCTCCGTGGTCCAGACAATGCCCACATCGGCCTTTCCTTCCTCGATACGCTGTGGGGTTTCCCGGTGGTGGCGCTGGGTGAACCAGGTCTTGCCTGGAACAGCCCAGCAGCCCTTGCATTTTGCGTTTCCAGTGACCTTTTCATACAGCCCCAGATCCCGGAGCATCTGCGCGCCATAGAACTTGAAAATGCCCTCCGTCAGCGGGTTGGGATGGGATTGCACCAGATCATCGCGGCCCAGGTCTTCAGGGCTTTTGATCCCCTTGGGATTGCCTTTGGCGACCATCAGCTCCAGCTTGTTGTGGGTGTAGATCATGTATTTGTCCATGCGCCACTTGGCCTTGAGTTTCTTCAGGTGGCCAAGATTGACGCTGGCGTACAGATCCGGGTTCATGGCGATCTTCTGGCCTTCGATGCTGCCCTGCTTGAGCAACTGGCCTTTGAGAATCTGTCCCGGCGGGATGGTTTCCACGAACACGGTCTTGATGTCGGGATGACGTTTCTGGAAATCACTGATCAGTTCCTCCATGACCATGAACTGGTTGCCTGCTAGG
>NZ_JBHNMF010000654.1:0-1701 GCF_048562965.1 Thiolapillus sp.
ATCCCCAATCCCAGTAGCAGTATCTCGTTGCCGTCCACGTCTTTTCCTCATGCCAGTATTTGGCGCTATACTGGCACAGGTTTTTGGAGGAATTCCACTTAAAACGTCGAGGAACCCTTTTGTTGAGCGCAATTTCAATATGGTAGAACTGGGCCCGAGAGGCACGGGTAAGAGCCACCTTTTCCAGCAAGTGTCACCTTATGCGCACCTTATCTCTGGCGGCAAGGCCACTGTTGCCCGCATGTTTGTTCACATGGGGACGGGACAGCGTGGTTTGGTCTGTCAGTATGATGTCGTTTGTTTTGATGAAGTTTCCGGGATATCTTTTGACCAAAAAGATGGCGTCAATATTCTGAAGGGCTACATGGAATCTGGCGAGTTCAGTCGTGGGAAAGAAAGTATTCGGGCTGATGGCAGTATTGTCCTTGTGGGTAATTTTGACGTGGATGTCGAGCATCAACAACGGATTGGCCATCTTTTCGGTCCTTTGCCTCCAGAGATGAGGGACGATACGGCTTTTATGGATCGGATTCATGCGTATTTGCCGGGTTGGGATGTTCCAAAGATCAGTAAAGAGATATTGACGGATCATTTTGGTCTGGTCAGCGATTTTTTGTCAGAGTGCTGGAGCCAGCTTCGTAAGCAGACGCGCATAAATCAGCTGCAAAATCGGGTGTACTTCGGTGGTGCCTTGTCAGGGCGGGATACTAACGCAGTCAATAAGACGGTCAGTGGATTGTTGAAACTAATGGACCCAGGAGGAAATGCAGAACTTTCGGATGAAGATTTAGAGTGGGCCGTTAGAATTGCCATGGAGGCTAGGCGACGTGTGAAGGAGCAGCAAAAACGTATCGGTGCAGCTGAGTTCCGCAATACCCATTTTAGTTATGTGATGGGAGAGGAAGGTGTAGAAAAGTTTGTATCTACCCCTGAACTGCAGAGTGACAACAGCATCGGTGGTGACCCGCTGGAACCAGGACAGGTGCGGGCAATTAGCCCTGGTGACGCTGAAGATCACCCGGGTCTTTATCGCGTTGAGATCAATGAAGGACCGGGCTCCGGGGTAAAGATACTTAATAAACCTGTGCCACCGGCATTTCGGGAAAGTATGGGGTTTGCAGAGCAAAACCTTTATTCCAGGTCAGACCAGCTTGTGGGTGACAAGGATCCTCGCCATCATGAGTTTACCGTGCAATTGCGGGCTTTCGATGCATCTAAGTCCGGGTCAAAACTTGGGGTGGCCGTGTTGATTGCTCTGTGTACGGCACTTCTGAAAAAGAGCGTACGTGGTGGTTTGATTGTCGTGGGCGAAATAAACCTGGGTGGTTCAATAGAACCCGTACATAATCCGGTAACCATTGCTGAGATAGCAGTTGAGAAAGGCGCTGCTGCATTATTGATACCAGTGTCTTGCCGCCGTCAATTATTTGATCTATCGGATGAAATGGCAACCAAAATTGACATCCAGTTTTATGCCGATGCTCAGGATGCCTTGTTGAAAGCTATTGTGGAGTAATGGGAATCTTCCCCCAATATGTGACCAAGGGGGATTCTGGATGGATAAATTGTAGTGTTTCACTGGAGTAACTACTCACCCCTATCAGCATAGAGCTGTCCCGAAAAGGCCATTTGAATGGCGACCAGCGGATTGTATCCCTGATTTGCCATGGTCTGCAGGTAACTGGAGATGCGGCAATAGGC
>NZ_JBHNMF010000655.1:0-1698 GCF_048562965.1 Thiolapillus sp.
ACTTTAGCCTGGAATTGGGCACGAGACAAAGGGGGCGCTCTCTACAATCTAGGCCATTTGACAATACAGACCAGCACGCTCAGCTACAATCGCGCACAAAAAAGCGAGACGGAGACAACGATGGAAAACCGCGGTAGCGCGCTGTGGACCTATATATCAGGGAGTGGCATCAAATACCGCACGGCCGTTTATGACAGCACATTGATTGGCAATGACTCGCATCCGGTCACCCGAACACAACAACCTGGTGACACCGGTACGCAAATCGTGAGTATCAAAAAATTTAACGGCGGAACGATCTATACCGCGACCCTCGACAGACGCGCGACGCTGGAGCTAAAACGCACAGTGATCGCGGAATCAGTGGGCCGCAATTGCGGTGGCTGGGGAAATATTTCAACAGAAAATATTTGGTCAGATGATAAAAGCTGCGCGTCATCCGGGGACCGGGGAGACCCCAAAATCAGACACCTGGCCGACAATGGCGGCTATACGCTGACGCACATGCCCAAAAAAGACAGTGGCCTACTGAGCGCGGCAGGGCACAACTGCAAGGACACAGACCAGCGAGGAGCACAACGAAAAAACGCAGATGGAGAAACCGGTACCGATACGCAGTGCGACATCGGTGCGGTAGAGCGAGGTCATACGCCACCGGGCCGCCAGACCCCGCACCCCATCGACAGGAGGGTACCGGAAGAATACAACGAAGATATTAGTGTGCTGAAAAGAAACATCAGCACACTACAGACACAAAAAGAGGCGCTTCAAGAACAGATCGCAGCAAAAGACGCGCGTATCGCGGAACTGGAAGCCCCAGATGAACTGCAAGTGACAATGGGAGACGCAGGAAAAATCAATCGTTTGACGTTAAACGACGACAGTGCACTGAAAGAATGGGAGACCTTAGTAAAAATCGGAGACGGAAACAACAACGAATCTGGAATACTGGCAAACACAACAACGCATCACATCAGAGGAATAACGGGCGGCAGCAAAATATCGGACGGAAAATTTGAAGGTGAAAACGGACTAATCCACTGGCGAGCAACATCAACGGTGATGCCTCGTACAAACGTCCATGTCACACGTTATGAAATTTGGAGCACTGCAGCATTCGGGGAAGTAGCGTTTGGCCTGTATGCGGACATTGACCTATACCCGGACACCAGCAGAAATTGGCTCGCTGTGGGCGGCAGAGGACACCTAAACAGGCTTTTAGTAACTAACAGTAATGACCACCCTACTAGTGGCGTAGCAATTGGCGTGAGATGGCTCAGAAACGCCTCCCGTATCGGATGGATGGGAAACCCTGAAAGATACACGCCTAACGGCGGGCGCGTACTGGACGCATCAACACTCACCGGCGCAGATGCGGGATGGGGAACATTCACACCAGACCAAGAACTATACCCGGGCGCAACAGGGTACGGCCCGGCAGATATAGCGCTAACTGTCGGAATACGCCTAAAACCATCAGCGACGCTAGCAAGTTTCGAGATTACAGTACTGGGAGCGCCTAACGGAGAAATCCCCAGCAATTGACAAACGCAAACAAATAGCTGAAATCGAGATTCCCCACTCTGTGGGGATGAACCGTTATTAGGCGGTATGACCTTGCAAGTGTGTCTTCGACCTCGTGATAGATTTTGGGACATTCCCAGTCCCCAAAATCGACTCGGCCTTTGACAACCTATT
>NZ_JBHNMF010000656.1:0-1694 GCF_048562965.1 Thiolapillus sp.
CTTTGGCGTAGTTTGCAAATTTCCGCTCCAATACGCGGATCAATTCTGAGGTTTGCGGGGAAACTCTTGTGGCATCAAGCGCGGGCAAAAGAAAATGCTGGGTCTTGCCCCAGTAATGGCAGAAAGCGTTTTTCCGCCAGAGTTTCACGCAATACCTGGCCTCCCGTTTTTCTTCCGGGGCATGGTAATGGTAAATGGCTTCTTCAAGCCGACGAAATAGTTTCTCGGAACAGTGTGGAGACAGCGCTTCAACAAGACGCACTGCGGGCATCCACTCCGGCTCACGATATCCGAAGCCAAGTCGAAACCGGCTAAGGTCATCAAGCAACCAAGCTATGCCAGTATCAGCGTAACGGGCGGGCAGATGGGTATAGGCCGCGATGATGATTTCCTGGATAATGGGTGAAATGCCCTTTTTAAGGGGGGCAATCCGTGCTATCAGTTCATCGGGTTGTTCTGTCGCCAAAGCACGTTTGAGCAGCTCGACAGTGCCTCTGGCAACATCCATTCCACTCTTGGCAGTCCGCTCTTCCCTCCAGTTCTGGAGCCTTTCGTCGTGGTCGTAATCATCAACCGGGATGTTCGTCAATCTCTCCACATGAGGCATCAGCAGGTTCCAGGTCTGGGACGGACACTTTTCCACTGCATCATTCAACGCTTCAAGATCATCGTCGTACAAGCACTCCAGTGGGTTTTTCCCGCTTCTGGAAGTCGCTCTGTCATTTATGTTTCTGGCGGAAAGCACCGCTTCGATCAGCTGGACAGCACGGAGGGGGTATTTGGCACAAAGACTTTCCCAGATAACAAAATCCTTCACAACCCCAAGCCTGGCCAGTTGCAATCGCAGCTCAAACATCTTTTCCGAATCATCCATTTCATTCCTGCAAATTGCCGTCAATATCCGGTTCGGCCACTCACTGCCTCTGTCCACAAGAGGGGCAAGAATTTCTGTTACCGGGTCAGGGATATCCTCAGCCACCGAGTGGAGCAGCCATAAGGCACTGTTGATTTCCCGCACACCATCAGATTCGAGCCATTTCGAGATTAGCCCAGCATTTAGAAGATAGGATACCCATGGATGATGCCTCAAAAACACGGGTTGCTGAACATGCTCACGCCAATAAGGCTTATTGAGCAACTCCAAAAAATATTCACCAATGTCATCGGCGACCACATCAAATTGACCGATCAATTCAAGTACAAGATGTTTGAGGTGAAAACGCACTGCTTTTGATTCAAGGAGCTTCCGTGTGGTATTGAAAAAATCAGTCGGTGATTCTTCAGACAGCATGGCAAGTGCCTGGCGCAGTTGTTCGCGCCGGAACAGCGACTGATTTCCTTTTTTTCCCAGCCAGCTAAGAACGGAGTCGCTCTCTTGGAAAATGTTACGCAGGAGGCGCTCGGCAATCAGGTGGTCCAAGTAACGTTGATGGCAAAAGTTTATGTTGTGCTTCGCGCTTCGCTGAAGGATGCCGAATGAGATGAAGGCATCAAGCACATCCGGGGTTTTTTCCACTATCGTGGCAGGCGCCGAGATTTTTCCTTGGCACTCCATGTAGTTGATCAGTGGTTCGAGGAATGCATTACTTTGCGGATTGGAGATTCCTGCCTTATTAAGGTGTTGGCGGCGGTTTTTCCAGAACTGTCGCATCAGTTCAGTGGCGGTGCGAAATGACGGTGCACCTTCTTCCTTT
>NZ_JBHNMF010000657.1:0-1691 GCF_048562965.1 Thiolapillus sp.
AGTTGTTGCGTAGTGCTTGGTGACCAGGACGGCTGGGGCACCAATAGGTTGTCAAAGGCCGAGTCGATTTTGGGGACTGGGATGTCCCAAAATCTATCACGAGGCCGAAGACACGCTTGTATGCAGAGTTGGTGAGGCAGGTGCGTTCCCTTGCAGGATATCTGACAGCACAGGGTGTCGAGCGAGGCGATCGTTGCGTGATCTTCATGGACAACACCCTGGTTTGTGCCGTGTCCGTGTATGCGGTACTTTCCATCGGGGCTGTTTTCGTAGTCGTCAACCCGCAAACCAAGCAGAACAAACTGGCCTATATCCTTGACGACTGTGGTGCAAGTGCACTGATCAGTGACAGCCACCTCCACCGGGTATTCACTCCCTTGCTAAAGACGGCCGGCCGCCTGAAATGCGTGATTGCTTCGGGTGATCCCAGCCGTCTCGAAGCAACTGAAGTCACACCGTTTGAACAAGCCCTCGAGGGAGGCGTAACGGAACTCCCCCCCAACGGGATTCAAAAAGATCTGGCCGCGCTCATTTATACGTCCGGGAGCACTGGCGATCCCAAGGGGGTGATGCACACCCATCTGTCCATGACGTTTGCCCTGGGCAGTCTGATCGAGTACCTGCGACTGTCGTCGGAGGACAGGATACTGCTGGTTCTGCCTCTGGCGTTTGACTACGGGCTGTATCAGCTGCTGATGAGCGTACAGTTGGGCGCCACCCTGGTAATGGAGCGCTCCTTTACATATCCGGCAGTGATATTTCAGCGTATTCGGGAAGAGAAAGTTACCGTTTTTCCTGGCGTGCCGACCATTTTTTCACTGTTGCTCTCCATGTACCAGCGTGAACCCTTTGTTTTTCCCTCTGTAACCAGGGTAACCAATACGGCGGCCGCCTTGCCCGCTGAGCATATCCCCCTGTTGAAGAAAATATTTCCCAATGCCCTGATTTACAAGATGTATGGGCTGACGGAATGCAAGCGGGTCTGTTATCTGGAGCCAGAACTCATCGACGTAAAGCCAGCGTCTGTCGGAAAAGCGATACCAGGCACGGAAATCTTCGTGCTGAATGAGAAAGGGGAAAAGGCGGCACCCGGGGAGGTCGGTGTGTTGTATGTGCGCGGTACCCATATCATGCTGGGCTACTGGATGGCACGGGAGGCATCGGATAAAGTGCTGTTGGATTCTGATCTTCCGGGTGAAAAACTGCTTTGTACCGGCGACTGGTTCAAGATGGATGAAGATGGTGATCTGTATTTTCGGGGACGTAGTGATGACATCATCAAGACAAGGGGTGAGAAGGTCAGCCCGGTGGAGGTGGAAAACGTTGTTGCATCAGTAAAGGGTGTGCGCGAGGTGGCTGTAATCGGCGTGAAAGATGAGGTGCTTGGTGAGGCCATCAAGTGTTTTGTGGCGCAAGAACATGGCGCCAACCTAACCATCAAGGATGTGCGGAAAGTGTGCGTGGAAAAGCTGGAGAATTTCATGGTACCAAAGTATTTTGAATTTGTTGCTTCGCTACCGAAGACCAATACGGGAAAAATCAGCAAGAAGGGTCTTTCATGAATAATCAGGAGTAACTACTCACCCCTAAGATGAGTACAAGCCTGCCTCGATGGATCTACAATCGCTTTTTCATGTCTGTAGAGGCTTGACATCATAGTACGCCGAGTCTATGCTATTGACCCAACACAT
>NZ_JBHNMF010000658.1:0-1690 GCF_048562965.1 Thiolapillus sp.
CCAAAATGTGGGCTTGTGAAACATCACCCAGCAGGTGAAGCAATGAAACGTTTCATCATCGAACAATCCAGCGCCGATATCATCAGCCACAGTGGCCTGTCTTTGATTGGTCAAGCGATCAAGCGATACACTCATCTCAGCGGTCAGTTGGATGCCAGCGTACCGATGCGACATGGAATCAAGCACTCTGATGTCATCAAAAGCTACCTGGCCCTGCTGAGTATCGGCAAGAATGATTTTGAAGCGATCAACGGTATAGAGAGCGAGTTCTATTTCACCAGCGCGATGGATATCGATGAGATACCTGGGGAAGCGACGTTGTGCCAACGCATGGATAAACATGCCATTAGTTTTCTCCCCATTGTAGAGAAAGCCGGTCGGGATTTTCTGAGCAATATCCAGCCTGCGCTACGGCCCTTATCCACCGGCCATATACCGGTCGATGCCGATGTCACGCCCATGGATAATTCAGGCAGCCACAAGGAGGGGGCATCAAGGACCTACAAGGGACACGATGGGTACGCGCCCATGGCGGTTTACCTTGGCCAGGAAGGCTACTGTATCGGCTTTGAACTTCGAGAAGGCAAGCAGCACTGCCAGAAAGACACGCCGGCCTTGTTGGCCCGAGCATTGCGGGATGCCCACAAGATCGCAGCCCAGCCCTTGTTGCTGAGGCTCGACGGTGGCAACGATGCCATTGAGAACATTGAGGTCGTGCTGGCGCATAACGAAGCGCATGGAGATCGGCCAGTGGTGGATTTTCTCAATCAAGTGGAACCCGCGCAGGCAGGATAAGGCGGACTGGCTTGCCATTGCGGAACAGAAGGGGAAGTGGATATATCCTCGGGAAGGGAAACGGGTTGCGCTGTTCAGTGTACAAACCACGCGGCATTGGAAGGGTCATAATTACTCGGTGCGTCGGGTCATTCGGATCATTGAAAGAACCATTGACAAGCACGGGCAACGGTTGCTGGTTCCTGAGATTGATCTTGAAGGCTGGTGGACCCGCCTGGACGTCAGTGAAGAAGACGTCATACAGCTTTATGCGGATCATGGCGCCTCGGAACAGTTCCACAGTGAATTCAAAACGGACAGGGATATCGAGCGCCTGCCTTCGGGTAAATTTGCTACCAATGCCCTGGTATTGGGCCTGAGCGTGCTGGCCTATAATATTCTGCGCTGGATCGGACAAAATGGCTTGCTGGGGTCGAAGTCACCCAAGCGGAGCAAGGCGCAGAGGCGACGGATCAGAACCGTGATGCAGGAACTGATGTATGTTGCCGCACGTATCATCAAAACAGCGCGCACCATCAAGATAAGTTTTGGCAGAGGTTGTCGATCGCTGCAGGCCTTTAATGCGGTGTATCGAAAACTGGCCTATGGCTAGACGTACCGGATCATAGCGGATAAGCCTTGCCCCATGGAGCAGTGCGCCTGAAATCCGTCGGTGTGTCATTCTTGCGGCAGCCCCGCTGAAAATCATGTCGCTGAGCAGTCAAACAAGGCAGCCGCCAGTCAAATAACGCTACCAGATGTAAGAATGAGCGAGCAAAATTGAAGGCCGCATTTGAAAATACGGATTCAGGTTGTTTACAGTCATTCTCAGTTCTCCCTTCGACGATATCGAGCACGCGGCCACCGGTAAGATCATAGAGGTTGCTGACAGAGTCGTGACCGGAGCGGAACTGTT
>NZ_JBHNMF010000659.1:0-1690 GCF_048562965.1 Thiolapillus sp.
TATTGCCGCATCTCCAGTTACCTGCAGACCATGGCAAATCAGGGATACAATCCGCTGGTCGCCATTCAAATGGCCTTTTCGGGACAGCTCTATGCTGATAGGGGTGAGTAGTTACGTTATTCCAATACAATGAACACACCATACCATCACCAGGGAAGGGGGAATCCTGGCCTGATAACGTCCTTATCAAAGCAAATAGCCTTCAAGAATTACCAAAGCGCTTAATGAAAGATCCTGTACTTATCGATATCTGGAAAGATCAACTGGGTATCGATCGATGGCGATATCCACTCCATAAAACGACAGTCAGTGGTGCATAGGATGTTTTTGCAGAGGGTGTACTATGAATGAATCAGAAACCCGTGCCGAACTGATAGACCCCGCGCTGGCTGAGGCTGGCTGGGGAAAAGAGGATCTGAGTCGTGTACGCCGTGAAGTTATCGCTCCTGGCCGACTAATCGGCGGTGGCAAGCGCGGCAAACAGGATATCGCAGATTATGTTCTGACCTATCGCGGCCAAAAACTGGCTGTTATCGAGGCCAAGCGTGTTGGATTACCTGATACAGAGGGTGTGGGTCAGGCCAAACGCTATGCCACTAAACTGCAGACGCGGTTTGCCTATTCCACCAATGGAAAGGGCATCTACCGTATTGATATGCAAACAGGGGAAGAAGGCTATGTCAGTAGCTATCCCAGCCCAAAGCAGTTGTGGGATGAAGTCTTTTCTGAATCCAACTTTTGGCGCGACCAATTTGCTGCCATCCCTTTTAACAACAATGGTGGTCGATGGGAGCAACGCTACTACAAGTATAATGCCATCAACAGCATACTTAATGCGATCTCAAACAATCAGGATCGCATATTACTCACTTTGGCTACGGGGACAGGAAAAACCTCTGTGGCATTTGAAGTGGCTTGGAAGCTTTTCCACAGTCGATGGAATTTGAAAGACTGGCGCAATGGATTGAAGAGGGGAGAAAAGCCGAGTAGACGCCCCCATATTCTATTTTTGGCGGATCGTAATATATTAGCAGATCAGGCATTCAATGCTTTCAGCGAATTTCCAGAGGATGCCCTCGTTCGAATTTCTCCGGATGCCATCCGAAAGAAAGGTATGGTGCCAAAGAACGGCAGCATCTTTTTCACCATATTTCAGACTTTCATGGCTGGTCGGGATAAAGACGGCAATCCTTCGCCCAGTTTCGGTGACTATCCACCTGAATTTTTCGATTTCATCGTAATTGATGAGTGTCATCGAGGTGGCGCTAACGATGAAAGTAACTGGCGAGATATTCTGGAATATTTCTCTCCAGCTGTTCAGTTGGGTATGACCGCAACCCCAAAGCGCAAGGGCAATGTGGATACTTATGCCTATTTTAATGAGCCTGTTTACGTCTACTCTCTCAAGGAGGGCATCAATGATGGCTTCCTGACGCCATTCAAAGTACAGCAGATTGCCACTACCCTGGATGAATATGTCTACACCTCCGATGACACGATCATCGAGGGTGAAATAGAGCAGGGCAAACGATACGGCGAAGATGATTTCAACCGCATAATTGAAATTCGTGCGCGGGAAGCCTACCGGGTCAAACTCTTCATGGAGAAGATCGACCAGAACCAGAAGACCCTGGTGTTCTGTGCCACGCAGGAACATGCTGCAGCTGTCCGTGATTTAATAAACCAGAAC
>NZ_JBHNMF010000660.1:0-1686 GCF_048562965.1 Thiolapillus sp.
TGGTTTTCTTATGTATCAATGCTTTAGATCATAATTGTACCATCCTGCACCGGATTTCTCATCGTCTTTTTTCGGTTTTTCAATTGAATTTCAATGACTTGGCATTTATAGGCGGGAACTAGATATGAAAAATTGGTTGATAGCGATGACTTGGCCGCTATTAAGGAGGCGGAAAAACTGCTTGAAACAACCAGCCTTCCACCTGTTCCAATGATGCTGGGAAAAGAAACACAGCGAAATACCGGTATAGGAATTACGCACATTCACCATTTCTTTACGACCCGTGAGCATCTTTTTGTCGCGCTACTAATCAACAAAATCAAGGTTGTCAAAGATTCGGGCATAAGGGTAATGCTTATGTTCGCTTTGACATCATCTCTTCCATACACCTCGCGCATGCGTAGATTCCGTGCTGATAGAAAAGGTGGAGGCCCGCTTTCAGGTACATTATATGTAAGTTCATTAATAACACCTCCGCATGTATTAAGGACATTTGAGCGGAATGCCAAGACCATCGGTGAAAGCTTAGTCAACCCAGTTTCTAAATTACGCGGCCAGGTTGTATCTACCCAAAGTGCAAATTGTTTGCCCAATATTCCGGAAAACTCGGTTGACTATATTTTTACCGATCCACCATTTGGGCATAACTTTGATTACTCCGAGCTAAATTTTTTCTGGGAAGCCTTTCTAAGCGTGTTTACGAGTCAGACGTCGGAGGCAATAGTCAGTACATCACAAAAGAAGGGTGTCGAAGAATATCGCCATCTGATGGAAGCATGTCTTCAAGAGTATTACAGGGTATTGAAGCCAGGTCATTGGATTACAGTGGAATTCTCTAACACTAAAGCCGCTGTGTGGAATGCGATCCAAACAGCCCTTGAGCGCTGCGGATTTGTTGTCGCGAATGTTGCCAGTCTCGATAAAAAACAACATTCGTTCAAGGCAGTTATGACTCCAACAGCTGTTAAGCAAGATCTTATTATCACCGCATATAAGCCCAATGGTGGCCTTGAGGAAAGATTTGAGCAAGAAGCCGAAACAGAAGAAGGCGTCTGGGATTTTGTTCGTACTCACCTTAAATATCTTCCCGTAACCAAACACCAGGGTGCATTGTTACAGTTCGTCCCTGAGCGTGACTCTCGCATTCTGTTTGACCAGATGGTGGCCTATTATGTCCGTAAGGGCTACCCGGTACCGATATCCAGCCAGGAGTTCCAGATTGGGCTGACGCAACGATTCATCGAACGGGATGGTATGTATTTCCTGCCGGACCAGGTTGCGGAATATGATCGTAAAAAAATGACCTCTGGCGGGATGACTGAAACTGTCGAGATGTTCGTCAAAGACGAAGCATCGATGACTCAGTGGTTACGCCAATTGCTCAAACAGAAGCAGCAGACCTTTGCCGATATCAATCCGCAGTTCATGCAGCAACTTGGCGGCTGGGATAAGAATGAGGCTCAACTCGACCTGCGCGAACTACTGAACCAGAATTTTCTCTGTTACGACGGCAAGGGACCAGTGCCGGAGCAAATTCATGCTTACCTCTCCTCTAACTGGAAAGACAAGTGTGTCTTCGACCTCGTGATAGATTTTGGGACATCCCAGTCCCCAAAATCGACTCGGCCTTTGACAACCTATTGGTGCCCCAGCCGTCCTGGTCACCAAGCACTACGCAACAACTTC
>NZ_JBHNMF010000661.1:0-1683 GCF_048562965.1 Thiolapillus sp.
TCTTCTCCAGCTTGTCCTGTTCTTCTTTGTCCAAGGTAATTTCAACGGCCACTCTCACAAGATTATTTCTCATTTTCTCTCGAATGAAATTATAGACAAATACTGTGATTATTAGTTCCGTTAAGAACGCAACACTACACTAGAGCGCCATCCCTTGCCCGCGCCGCGCATCAAAGTGAACTTGTTATCCTTTTATGGTGAAGTGTATTGACGAGGAGCCGTGTGCGTAAATAGCGCAAGCACGGTTCTGTGAGGGGCGTGACAACAATGTCGATAAGGTATGGATAGTGTGGCACTGATGGGAAACCAATCAGCAAACAGAGAAAACAAACGCATACCTAAGTTGGCAAAGGAATCCGTCTACTCGACCAAAGCATGTTATGCTTGAAAAAGCGTACGCCTTGGCGTACGCTTAGCCAAGGAGGTCAGATTCATGATTATTCTCAATGCCACTGAAGCGCGGTCAAAGCTCTACAGTTTGATCGATGAAACATCGAATACACACCAACCCATTGTAATTACAGGGAAAAGAGGAAACGTTGTTCTTGTCTCGGAGGAGGATTGGAATGCCATCTCAGAAACCCTGCATTTGATGTCGATTCCGGGAATGGGGGAATCGATTAAGGAAGGGATGAAAACGCCTGTTTCTGAATGCTCTGAGGAGCTTGATTGGTGAGTTGGAAACTGGTCTATACGAAACAGGCCCAAAAAGATGCGAAAAAACTTGCTTCGTCAGGCTTAAAGAAAAAGGCCCAAGAGCTACTTCAGGTTATCGAACAGAATCCATACCAAAATCCGCCACCCTACGAAAAACTGGTGGGTGATCTTTCCGGGGCATATTCGAGGCGCATCAACATCCAGCATCGAATCGTTTATCAGGTCCTGGAAACCGAGCAAGTGGTGAAAGTATTGCGGCTTTGGACGCACTATGAATGAAAAAAACATCAACTTCAGGGGGCGGAGTCCAACTTCAGAATCAACTTCAGGGGTCGGATTGTGCGGCCGAGCAAGGTCGATCGTTCAAGCGGGTGTGAACCCCGCCTCGGCAAGGCAGGTCAGCCACCGAGTAGCAAGCACCGGGCAGGCGGAGGTGACTCCAAATGTTAAGCACGGTGTGAGCAAAGCAGCAGGCCGTAAACGTAAAGTTGAAGTGATTTAGCCTCGAAAGCCCTTATCACAAGCAGGGTGACAGATTACTCCGTCTGGAAACCACCATTCCATGATGCGAGCGACCAGTATCATGGAGCTGCTTCGGGGTTGTAAAGCATGGCATGTTGACGATGATGAGCGATGGGCAACTCGGGAGATCTTGAGATGTCTTTCAGGGACAGAGAGTAAGTTGAACAAGTGATAATAAAGCGAGGACAACTGACGCGTCTTGAGAAGTCGGATGGTGGCGTAGTACCGGAGAAGGCGGGTAATGCTGCTGGAGGAAAGGCCATCACGCCAATAACAGCGTTGTGAGGAAACACGTATCATGCGCAGGAATGAAGAAAGCGTGCAAACGAAACTGCAATGATTTAGAGTTTCAGAGGAGAAAAACCACTAAAAATCTCAAAAAATTTGGCTCCTCAGCAGAATTTGTGGGTAGCAGAGGTGGGTTTGAGGCAAATGATCAGGTCTGTCCTGTCGGGGTAGAGCACCCCACCCGGCCTCTGAGAAGATGGAGTTGTGAAACCATCA
>NZ_JBHNMF010000662.1:0-1682 GCF_048562965.1 Thiolapillus sp.
AGCGCCTTGACCGGCGGACGCCGGATAACGTGTATTATGAGGCGCCTGCCAGAAAGGTGATCTGAACCGGGAAAGCACTTATCTTGCTGTCCAATTATTGGGGTCCACTTCTGGTGAAAATCCGGAGGATGACAGACTTCAGGAGGGGCAAAATTCGACGCTGCCCCCCATTCCTGGTCAGTTTTGCACGCTGATTAACGAGCAGGGGAATCTGACCTTATTGTTCAATATTTCTCGTCAACCCCATGGCCATTTCAACACGGTTTTCGAAAAGCAGGTCCCAAGTGTCCAGGCAGCGGTCAGTTATCTGGATTTTTTGGCCCCCTTGGGCGCTTTCATATAACCGAAGCAGAATGGATGATACTTCTAATGTCATCAGATGGTTTTTCTCTTGCAGGGCCATGGAAAACCTCTCACAGACGGTAAAAACTGCCTCCGCCACAGGGATCAGGCTTCCGGTAAGATCTCTCAAAGACCAGACAAAATGATTTGGATCATCGGCAAAGGCCAGTGACTCAATATATGCTTTGATAAATGCAGTACATTCCGTATCGATAATGAGGTTTTGGTTCCTGAACATGCCGCGTAACTCGTCGCGGACCTCTTTATCCGGGTCATTCATGAATTTGCACAAGATCTGTTGACACTGCGGGGAATATTTCTTGTTATGCAGCAATGCTGCGGCCACGTTGGCGACGCCCTTTCGCTGCGGTACGGTTCCTTGGCAGCACGTGGCAAACTCATTTTCAAAAAAGCAGTCAAACAGCCACCTTGCCGTGACTTGCTGCGCCCCCATAAAGGCCACCTCATCCAGGGAAGATGCGGCCATGTGTTGAATGACAGGGCCAACCTGATCAATATGGCTTGGAACGATATAGTTGAAGAGAGGAAAAGCCCTTGGAGATACAGCCACCCGTAGATCATCTCTGCACGCCTTGCAAAACCAGGAAACCGCTAGATCCTTGTCGATATTGAAAACTACTTTAATAGCCTCAATGGCTGCCATTCGTACAGCGGGGTGAGGGTCACTTACAAGGGATTCAATGCTGGATCTGACCTGCTCCAAGCGGTCGTTGTGTTTCCAAAGCAATCGGCTGATCGCGATGGCAGCCGCGCCACGGACACAGTAGGCAGCGTTCACAAAAAGAACATCAACCGTAACCTCGTCACTATTTTCGTCACTGTCACTATGGATATTCAACTTTCCTGGCTCCGGGTCAGGATGGTTTCTGGCATAATGGAGCAGCTTGGAAATGCTCTTGTCAGACCAGCTTTCATCTGCCCTTTCCCCCACCAGCTGGCAAAATGACAGGGCAGTATCCTGTTCGCTGTCTGCCCCGTATTTTTCCAACACAGCCTCAACAATTTGAATGCTGCCTGCCTGCCAGGTTGTCTTTTCAGATTTCGGCATCTTCTCATCAGGCTCTATTTTTCTGAGCCCCTCAAGAATAGCCGAGACATACCTCGGATCAACATCATGCGGGAATTTCAACGCCAAGCGGCCGAAGCGTTCCGGATACCGATTGGTGATCTGGGTCAGGCTTAAGGCAAATTGAGGAATGGATGTTGTGATTACGCGGTCTTGCCCAGCCTGAATAAATTTACCACGATCAGACTCCGTAACTTTCTTGCTGGTAACGATCTTGAGCCATGCCTGGTCGCTGATTTTTTCAAGATTTTGA
>NZ_JBHNMF010000663.1:0-1682 GCF_048562965.1 Thiolapillus sp.
AGTCTCACCGGCGCCCCATACGAGCCATTCGATGGTAACCCCATAAGATGAAGCAATAACGGCGACATCCCGCAGGAGGAGATCGGAAAGGGACCCCCTGCGAAGGCGGGTGAACTTTGCCTTGGTGATAGATCCGTTTTCGAACATCGCTTCGGTTTCATCCGGCATATACCGGGCGCACCAGTTCAGCCGACTGATAAAGTCCGGGGCTTTTTCTGTGGTAGGGTAATCTTCTGGTCGTACAAGAGCCATAACACACCATTTGTTTACAGCAGGGCCACTCCCCGCATGAGGTTTTATACGCCTTTCGGCTAGGTTCTCCTAACGGCAACGCGCTTCTTATACCGAATCATTCGGTATGGCGATTATAGCAAACTCTGAATTAGATGTGCTGCTGAAAGCGTGTTTTGTGCGCTCTGGCGCAAGTAGTAGAGGAATTGCCGACATTCCACCACACTCAAAAGCGGGAGCCGCGTTCATTCAGGCCAGTTCCAGGCGAAAACCCACAAAACACGCCTACTTTTCCAAAAATATTAACGCGTAATATGGAATACAGTGGCGCTTATACCAAAATCCCTGCTTGATTCCCAAAAAAAAGGCGTGGTACAGTTGACTTCTAACAGCAGCAAACAACGTGGAGGAACCACAAAATGCTCGAGCTGACTCAAATCTCAGAGATTCGGCATTTCAATCACGAATTTCTGACACTTATTCGCAGCAATCCGCAGGATCCAGCCCTTTCTTTTGATGGGATATTCAACACGACTCGTATCGTCCAGGCCATCAATTCATTGCCGCAGGACGGGATAGCAAAATTGGTACGACCATCGGCGTCGTTGTTTTTCAATGCGACGGTTGGCGAAGAACCACTAAACGGGGCGCATCATGATTGGGTCAGCGATTACTGGTCGATGATTTCTTCGCTGTCCCGGCAAACACCTATTGATCAGTTTGCTGTGTTGACGGGGTTATCCGCATCACAATATTTGACTGTTCGGGATACCCCCATTCATGAAGTCACACACTGGGCAGCCAGAACGGTTTTCGGCATAAGGTTTCCTGCGCGCCTATGGGCTGTTCTGACTAATCATGCGGTGGCTCCCCGCCTGGATCCGGAAATGGCTCCTCTCATCGCAGCATATGCGGCCGCGGCTGGATTGTCCCGATACAACGATCAACACCGGAGGGTAGCAGCATGAATTCCACCTCCGCCCCTCTTGAACCTGACACCATTATTCCGTTCCCCCGTCATATTCCGCCGGATTATAAAAATGTCTCGCTCGAGGAGCAGTGTCGCCTGGACAACATAGCGTTGAGGCTAGCGCAACTTGGTGCAAAAACAGCGGTGATCCGGCGATACTCGGGCTGGGGGGTAATGAAAGCCCGGGCCATTTTCAGCGAGATAACCGGCCGCCGGCCGCCATCTGGCGGCGGACATATCTCATCGGTTTCCGTTATAAAAAAGTCTGCGGTCGTGCATCTTCATGCCACGGTTTTTGCAGTCACACTACTTAATGTGCTGTCGCGAGATAGTGACGATCTCCCCGGCGAGAAAATTCTTGAGGCGTACGAGATTTACTGTGAGCAGGTACGTCCCCAGGGCGATGTAAACCCGGCCGAGCTGGCAAAAGCCGGGCCGTCCAACAATGGTAACTGGCAGTTACTGGATATCAATTGCGCGG
>NZ_JBHNMF010000664.1:0-1677 GCF_048562965.1 Thiolapillus sp.
GCCAGGAGGTCGAGGTAGACCTGCTGGGCGTCGAGCTGGTGGCGGTCATGGAAGCCTGATCCGCCGACCCCATAACTTCAGTCCCGAGAAGAGCCCCGCCTAGTGCGGGTTTTTTGCCTGGCAGGACAAAACCGCCTTGACAAATTATAGTAGTATTATTATTATTATTCTTACCGCTGCTTATTTAAACGAGGAAGGTGACTGTCATGGCGCAAATGAGCAAGGAGGTCCGGGATCGTGTCTTCGCTGCGGCGGACGATCTGTATGAGCAGGGTGGCCGTGAGGGCTTTCCTACCGTTGATGTGGTGAGAAAAGCCGCGCGGGTCAACATGAATGACGCCAGTGCGGCCATGAAGGAGTGGAGGCGCGCTCAGACCTCCCAGGCATCTCCCTTGGCCGTGCAGGTACCTGAGTCGGTTATGCAGGCTGCACAGTCCTTCGTGGGCTCACTCTGGGCACAGGCTCAGGAGTTGGCCAACGAGTCACTGCGGGCGGCACAAGCCGGGTGGGAGTCGGAGCGCGAGGAGTTGGACGTAATGCGCCAGGAGCTGGCGGACGCCTACGAGTCACAGGCGGTCGAGCTTGAGCAAACGGCCACCCGGCTGACAGCGTTGGAAAAGTCCGAGGCCACTGCCAAGGCTGATGTGGCCGATCTTCGGGGCAAGGTCGCTGAAGTCGGCGAACGTGCTGCAACCTCAGAGGCTCGTGCGAGCGAGTTGCGGGCCGAGTTGAATCGCGCGCACGCCGACGTGGAAAAGCTGCGTGTTGAGCGTGACAAAGCCCTGGAGGCCGTCAAAGAATCACGCGCCGAACATCGGGCGGAGATGAAGGAGTTGCGGTCTGAGATCGACGCTGTGCGCGCTACGTCCGCAAAGGAGCGGGATCGCCTCTCTGGCGCTCTTTCAAAGGCCGAGGCCCAGCTTCAGTCCGAGCGTGATCAGTTCGCTGAACAGCGCAAGCAGACGGCGCAAGAGGTGGCGCGCCAGGCGGAGCGGTACACCAGGCTTCAGGCGGACCTCGATGCGGCGAGAAAGGATGCTCGTGCCTTTAGTGAGGAGGCCGCCCAGTTGCGTGGCCGTGTGGAGGCCTTGGATCAGGTCCTCAAAATCCAGTCGCATACGAAGAAAAGTTGAGGTGATAACTGCGTCTTATTACTATAACCTTAATTTTTCCCATTTGTTGTACTGCGCCAAGGATACTTGGCGCTTCTGATCGTGTTGATTTACGAAGGAGCTTCCCAAATGAAAAGACGTGTGTTGGTGATGAACGGTCAACGCATCGTTCAGTCCGACAGCGGGGAGGGATGGCGCAGTGAGAAGGTTGAAAAGGCCTTCAATCTGAAGGCCGGCATTTACAACATTTATACAGCCTCGCCGACTGATAAGACGCAGGCCAGCTCTGGCGTGATCGTGCACGCCGACAAGGATTCCGTGTACCAGCAATGCGGTAAAAAAATCGTTATGCATTCGCGCAATGATTTCGATAGAGTACCTGGAATAGGGAGCGCAAAGCGCATCGAATACAATGCTGATGGACGGGCTGTTGCAGCTGACTCTTCGATCAGGCAGGCCCATAGTCACTCCCGCTGATTTTAGCCGCTAAAATTCAGGGAGACGCTTTGTGGGTATGTTAGGGAAAGGTGAGCTCGTCCCTTGGCTGCTATTCCCCAGGGTGGTC
>NZ_JBHNMF010000665.1:0-1670 GCF_048562965.1 Thiolapillus sp.
TTGCGTCCCCGGCAGTCTGGTTCACCTGGGTCGTGGTACGCCAATACACCTACCTGTCCCGCCTACATACCGACTACGGCTTCAAGGAGGCTGTGGCCACCTCATTCGAAGGCTTCCGCCGGATGATGGAAGAACTGGACGAAGCGGACAACAAGGACCTGACCGCAGCGCTTTCCATCAAGGCCATCGACATCATCGGATCCGATCCAGACCGGCTGGGCTCCCGCCATCACGGCGATGATTCCCCCTGGAGCCATGTGCTGAAAACGCTGACGGGCCGGTTGTTCAGCGGAAAAGGCGGCGAGGAGTAAAAGGGGTATGGGATACAAGACTTATCCTGAGTACAGAGATTCGGGTGTGCAATGGCTAGGCGAGATGCCGTCTCATTGGGAGACAAGAAGACTGAAGTACGCTGCGCCGCTGCGTAACATAAAAATTATAGCTGGAGAATCGCATCTTCCTTACGTTGGGTTGGAAAATATCGAATCGTGGTCTGGAAAATATCTTGTTCAGGATGCAGCCAATGATTTAGAAGGGCTATCCAGTCGTTTTTATCCGGGTGATGTTCTGTTCGGAAAACTGCGCCCTTACCTTGCGAAGGCTTTTCTGGCCGACTTCGAAGGCATGTGTTCATCAGAATTGTTGGTGCTCCAGGGGAAAGGGGTCCAACCCGAATTTCTTGTCAGGTTTATGCTTTCGGTAGGCTTTATCAGAGAAGTGGATTCATCCACCTACGGCGCCAAGATGCCACGTGCCAGTTGGGACTTTATTGGCAATCTGCTTGTAACCTTGCCACCAACCGGAGAACAAACCACCATCGCCGCCTTCCTCGACGAAAAAACCACCCAGATCGATCAACTCATCGAAAAGAAAACCCGCTTCATCGAACTGCTCAAGGAGAAGCGCGCGGCGCTGATCACCGAGGCGGTGACCGGGAAATTCGATGTGCGACACCCAGGGAAGGGGGAAGTACCCGAATCCGCCGGGCGCGGATTCGGCGTGCGTATGGGCAAGCCTTATGCGGAATACAAGGATTCGGGGGTGGCGTGGCTGGGTGAGATTCCTGTGCATTGGGAGGTAAAAAGACTCAAGCACTTGGTCAGGTTGAACCCGCCTAAATCAGAAGTATCAAATGTTCGGCCTGACATGCAAGTGCAGTTTCTTCCAATGGAGTTGGTATCGGAAAATGGTGTTGTCTCTATGAAGGAGACTAGGTTGTTGTCTGATGTATATCAAGGGTTTACATATTTCAGAGATGGCGATGTCATCATGGCAAAGATTACGCCATGCTTTGAAAATGGAAAGGGGGCTATCGTCAACAAACTGGAGAATGGGATTGGATTTGGCAGTACAGAGTTTCATGTATTGAGACCCACTGCTGGTTTTTCTGGCTATGTCTGGTGTGTAACAAAAAGCATCCCCTTTCGCAGGATCGGAATTATGGAAATGAAGGGCGTGGCAGGACAACAGCGTGTCCCCGAATCTTTTGTTTCTGAATTTCTTATTACCGCGCCACCAGTTAATGAACAATCCACCATCGTCCGCTGCCGGCCATGGAGAGCGAAGCGAAGGCTGGTAGACCCCAGTAGCCGCGAGGCCGCACTGTTTTCCCGGCGTGCCTTGCGCCAGAGGGAAAACAAAGTAGGCCTCCGAACGCGGCGTCCAGTCAT
>NZ_JBHNMF010000666.1:0-1664 GCF_048562965.1 Thiolapillus sp.
TGGGAGTCAAGTACGGAGCAGCAACGAGCTTGCGAAGTTGTTGCGTAGTGCTTGGTGACCAGGACGGCTGGGGCACAAATAGGTTGTCAAAGGCTGAGTCGATTTTGGGGACTGGGATGTTCCAAAATCTATCACGAGGCCGAAGACACGCTTGGAATAGTGCAGGCCTTGCCCTTGTGCCAGCGTGTGTATTCCAGGATCTGCCTCACGTGCCTTTCTTCCAGGACATCGAGGCTTATCAGTTCCAGTTCAGAGTTGCCTGCAGTGGCGGCTTCCGTGTCCGTGGCCGACGCATCGTCGATGCCCAGCAGATCCGGGGTGATGGTGTCATCACGGCACAGCACGGTGGCGCGGGTCAGAATATTCTCCAGTTCGCGCACATTGCCGGGCCATTCATAGGCCTGCATTCTCGACCAGGCGGCTTCCGAGATATTCTGCATCTGGGTATGCAGGCGCTGGTTGATCTTGCGCAGCAGGTGTTTGGTGAGCAGGGGCAGGTCTTCCATGCGTTCGCGCAAAGGAGGCAGGCTGATGTTGACCACGTTCAGACGGTAGTAGAGGTCTTCGCGGAAACGGCCTTCCTTGACCATGGTTTCCAGGTCGCGGTTGGTTGCGGTGATGATGCGGGCCGATGTATGCAGGGTTTCGGTACCGCCGACGCGTTCATAGGTGCCTTCCTGCAATACCCGAAGCAGCTTGGCCTGCAGGTTGAGAGGCAGTTCGCCCAGTTCGTCGAGAAACAGGGTGCCGTCACTGGCCAGTTCGAACTTGCCCGGTTTGCGCCTGTCGGCGCCGGTGAAGCTGCCTTTTTCATGGCCGAACAGTTCGCTTTCCAGCAGATTTTCGACGATGGCAGAGCAATTGACAGGCAGGAACAGGCCGCTGCGTTCCGAATGATGGTGAATGGCTCTGGCCACGACTTCCTTGCCCGTGCCGCTTTCGCCGGTGATCAGCACGCTGGCACGACTGGCAGCGACACTGCCTATGGTCTTGAGCAAACGGGTGATGCTGGGGCTCTTGCCCACGATCTGGTTGATGTCCACTTCATAGTCTGTGGCCTTGCTGATCGCATGTACCTTGCGTGAAAGCCGATGACTGTGAAGTGCATTGTTCAGCGTGGTATCGAGTTCCAGCTCATCCATGGGCTTGCGTACAAAATCATAGGCGCCGGCCTTCATGGCTTCGATCACCAGTGCGTTGTCCGATACGCCGGTTACCATGATGACAGGGGGGGCATCCTTTTCCTCCTTGATCTCGCGCAGCAGGTCCATGCCATAACCGTCCGGCAACTGCTGATCGAGCAGGACCGCATCCGGCATGATTTCACTCAGATGTGTCCTGGCTTGCGCCAAGTCCAGGGCCACCAGCGGGGTGTGGCCGAGATCCTCGAGGTGCATGGTCAACAGCCGGGAAAAGACTTCATCATCTTCAACGACCAGTATGTTTGCCATGATTGAGTGTGCTCCAGTGGTATAGTGCCTGTCAGTGTGTTCTGCCGAGTTTACTGAAGTGTCCCTGAAAAGTCTTATCAGAAACCAGAAGCCCAAGCGTGTCTTCTGCCTCGTGATAGATTTTGGGACATCCCAGTCCCCAAAATCGACTCGGCCTTTGACAACCTATTGGTGCCCCAGCCGTCCTGGTCACCAAGCACTACGCAACAACTT
>NZ_JBHNMF010000667.1:0-1663 GCF_048562965.1 Thiolapillus sp.
CAGGTTGGTATTGGTTTTTTAATAAATTCCATAAACCAGAATTTACCTCACAAGAAGCAGCTTCTGCATTATTGGAGTTCGCAAAACAGAATATCCAAAGCAAATTTTCGGCAACCACAGTTAAACAGGATTCGGCCATTGTACTGCGTATGTATGCACGCTCAAAAGGTAATACACGCACCCCTATCGAAGAGGTCCTAGATTCACCGCTATCGTTACTAGGTCTGATTACACAAGCGCCGGGTGGGCGCACATACTATTCGCGTGCTCTGGAGCGCGATGCACTGCCTATAGGCATCTTTGGGTTTGCCATTGCTCAGGTATTTGAGGCAATGCACATTTCAGAACTTCCGATTGAAGACTTGATGTATGCCAAGGGTGGCTATCCTGCACCAGGGGCGGTATTCCGGTTAACTGAGAATGCAATGATTACTAAATTAGAAAGGTTAATCCATCAAATGCCCGGCATTTTTGAAATACGTGAAACCGCTGGTATTCATCAAGTCTACTTGTTGGAAAAAATTGAACCCATGGAGTTTCTGGAATTCCATTATCAAGACCAGCTGCAGGAGAACGTGGCATGAGTCTTAGGGATAAAATAAAGGTTAATACCCACTACACACGCTCAATCAACTTGGAGCGTGATGCAGACTCGCAAGCAGTGGTAGAGGCTTACATTCCTACTTCCAGGGCAATACGTACATTTGAACGCATGGCCGATGCATTAAAAGCGGATGAAAGCCCGCGCGCTTGGTCATTGGTTGGTCCGTATGGATCAGGGAAATCTTCGTTTGCTGTTTTCTTAGCGCACTTGTTGGGCTCCTCGTCAGACGCGGCCACCCAAGCAGCAAAGAATACATTAAAACGCAATAACCAAGTGGACTTGAGGAACAAGTTTACGTCTGTTACCCGCGGTAGTAAAGGTTATTGTACCGTCTTGATGACAGGCAGTCCTGAGTCGATAGGTAGACGGCTCGTTTGTTCACTGGCAGATAAGGCTAATGAGATCTGGGCTGGTCGCAGGGGGCGATCTCACTCGATTGTAGCTAAATTAGCTGGACTAGCAGAACAAAAAGAACAGCCAGCAACCACGGATATATTGGCCTGTATAAAAGAACTGCAAGATGCATTGGCTGGAATCGGCTATTCAGGACTGTTAATCATTATTGATGAATTAGGTAAGTTTCTGGAATATGAGGCCCGGCACTACGGTGCGAACGATATCTTTTTATTGCAGTCACTAGCCGAACATGCATTGGCACCTCATGATGCAAAATTGGCCATGGTGGTCATGCTCCATCAAGCATTTGAGCAATACGCACGGGGTTTAGGTGAATCACTCAAGAATGAGTGGGCTAAAGTTCAAGGCCGGTTTGAAAATATCCCCTTCCTGGAGTCGTCTGAACAGACCTTGCGTGTTGTTGCTGCGGCTGTTGACCACAATTTTACACGGGCAGAACGTAGCAAGATAAAAAAAGAGGCCAAGCAACTTGCTCTGCGCTTCTCGGAGGGAAAGGCATTACCTAGTGCAATGGGTGTCAAGGTGGCCTCAGAGCTATTTGAAGCGTGTTATCCACTTCATCCCATTAGTGCACTCATTTTGCCACTACTGTGTCAGAAGGTCGCTCAAAACGAACGCACATTGTTTAGTTACCTAGGTAGT
>NZ_JBHNMF010000668.1:0-1660 GCF_048562965.1 Thiolapillus sp.
AACTAGTTACTGTACTCAAATAGAGTTTATACCTACTTGGCCCGCTTCTCCTCTCCTCCTAATCACTATACTGCATTATATATGCTACACTAACACCTATTTATGTAGCGTATATGGTGCACTATAATGGCGTACAAGTCCTATGTTGTTGATCGCGCCCTGAAAAAGCTGGGCGGCGACCTCACAGACGCCCGGCGACGGCGACGGATCAAGACCGAGCTGATGGCTGAACGATTAGGTGTTACCCGGTCGACGCTCGACCGAATGGAAAAAGGGGTCTCCAGTGTTGGCATCGGCACCTATGCGGCCGCGATCTACAGCCTCGACCCGGCCAAGCTGGAACTCTTCGCCAACATCTTCTCGCGTGAGAATGATGTGCTGGGTCAGATTGTTTCCGACAGAGAACTGCCAAAACGCATTCGGGGTACATCAAGGCGATGAAACTTCGCGTCACCATGGATTGGCCTGCCTGCCCAAGGCAGGTGGGAGAATTGGACGTGTTCACCACGCGCGGCACGGAAAGCTATCAGTTCACCTATTCTGATGAATGGATAGCGAAGGGCTTTCAGATCGACCCTACGCTGGACTTGGTGCCAGGGTTTGCACATCACAGCCAGGCGCTGCCCGGTGTGTTCGAGGATATTGTCCCCGATCGGTGGGGCCGGATGGTCCAGCAGCGTGTCAGAAGCGGTTTCGCCAGCGATATCGCCTATCTTCTTGGCGTAAGTGACTTCATGCGCATGGGTGCGCTACGGCTCAGCGATGCGAGCCGCCCGGATGTGTATCTGGCGGACAATCATAATGTTCCCAAGTTGATCCACATCCGGGAACTGGAAGAGGCTTGTGGTCGTTTGGAAAATGGCCTGGAAACCGAAGATGATCTGCGTCATCTGTTCGGACCCGGTTCATTGCTAGGTGGAGCGCGGCCGAAGGCAGGCGTCCAGGACGGCAAGACATTCTGCATTGCTAAGTTTCAATCGAATCAGGATACCGAGCGCGTGGCTGCCTGGGAGGCTACCATGCTGGATCTCGCGCAGAAGGCAGGCATCCCAACCGCCCGCCATCGACTGCTCAGCAAGAACGCCGAGCGCCCTATTCTGCTGCTGGAGCGCTTCGATCGGCGGGAGGCCGAGCGCATCCCCTTTGCGTCGGCAATGACGCTTTCAGGCCTGCGCGATGGTCAGGAGCCAGTTATGGCGAGCTGGCCGGTGTTGTGGCCAGCCTGTCGTCTCGGTCGAAAATGGACAGCTTCGATCTATGGCGCCGCATGGTCTTCAATGCGATGACCGGCAATACCGACGACCACTTGCGTAATCATGCCTTCCTGCGTGATCTCCAGGGTTGGCGGCTCTCCCCGGCCTACGATTTGAACCCAAACAATGAACCCTACACGCGCCGGGCCCACACGCTGGCCTTCCTGCCTGGAGAAAATAAGCCCTCGCTGGAACTCTGTCAGGCAATGGCCCCGTATTTCAATTTGGACAAGAAGCAGGTCGACCATGGCTTGAAGGCCATCGGTGCAGCCCTGAAATCTTGGAAGACCATTGCGAAGTCAAATGGCCTGACCGACAACGAAATCCAGCGTAAGGCTGATGCCTTCGAGCATGAGGATGGTGTACGCCTTGTCAATGGCGCACAGAAACAGTCGAGAGGTATGAAG
>NZ_JBHNMF010000669.1:0-1659 GCF_048562965.1 Thiolapillus sp.
GTGTTTCGGTTCCCTTACGGTTCTTTCCGGTTCGGGTGTCATTCTGACGGGGGTTCCCCGACTCTCTGACGGGGGGTGTACGACTCTCTGACGGGGGTCCCAACCCCCAACCCCGGACTCTCTGACCGGGGTTGGGGGTAAGTTAAGGGAGTACAGGGCGGGCCGGCCCGCCCGCTGCTCGACGCGGATCAGCCCGGCGGCCTCCAGCGTCCGGAGCGCCCGCTGTACCGTGCGCTCCGCACAACCGGTCATGCGGGCCAGCCGAGAAACGGAGGGCCAGCACTCCCGGCCCTCCCCGCTCACATGCTCAGCCAGGGCGACAAGAACGAATTTGGCCGGCGCCGCCAGCGCCTGGGAAATAAGCCCAATCGCGAGCTAAAATTGACATGAGTTTCCCCCTGCCCCCTCTGGGGGGCACCAAAATTTGTGGGATTGGGGAAAACTGGGCTAGAATTGAGACGTAGGGGCGAGTCTAGCCGGTTTCCCCGGTCATGATTTCGCTCAAAGCCCGTTCCGGCTGCCACCGGAACGGGCTTTTTATGCGGCCGCGTCCCGTTTTTTCAGGGACTCGATCCAGGATTCCACGTCGGCGGAATCGAACCTGGGCCGGCCGTTGATCGTTATTTCCGGGACGGGGAATTTCCCGCCCCGGCGCATGGTGTGGTTCTAATGGCTCTTCGCTTGTTATCTATAACGCCCCTCATTATACTGGCGTCATGATATTGGATTTTGCGGACAAGGAAACTGCCCGCATCTGGCAGGGACAGGTTTCACGCAAGTTGCCAAAAGATATTCAGCAGGTTGCCCGGCGTAAGCTGCGTATGCTCAACAACGCCCAAACGCTGGATGATCTTCGTATTCCACCGGCGAACCGCCTGGAGTCCTTGAAAGGGGATCGTAAAGGGCAACACAGTATCCGCATCAACAAGCAATGGCGCATCTGCTTTGTCTGGCGCAACGGTAATGCGAAAAAGGTGCAAATTGTCGATTACCACTGACAGGAGGACACATGGAAACCCTGAACAACATACACCCCGGTGAAGTGCTTCTGGAAGAGTTCCTCAAGCCGCTTGGCATCAGTCAGAACCGCCTGGCTCGGGCCATGGATGTCCCTCCCCGCCGGATCAATGAAATTGTCCACGGCACGCGCGCCATCACCGCTGATACCGCCTTGCGCCTCGCGGCGGCTCTGGGCACATCGGAAAAATTCTGGTTGGGCCTCCAGGCCGACTATGATTTGGACAAAGCACGCAAATCTGTTCCGTATCACCAACGCATCGAGCGGCTGGTTGCAGCCTGACAGCGCTGCCACCTCCCGCGCCATTTCCAGCGCCTGCTCAAAGCTTTCCCCCGCGCTGGCTGGCAGCGGCACGCGCCAGGCGCTGCTCCACGTCCTCCCACGTTTCCCCGCGCCGCGCGTGACGCGCCAGCTCTTGCCGCCGAATGATGTCATGCCGCTTACAAACCGCTTGACGGGCAATTTCGGCAGCTCTTGGTCGCGTCCTCGCCTCCGGGGGCCAAGTGCCTGAGTAGCCACCCTTGGCGGCGGTGTCACGGGCGATTTCGTCCGTGACAAGGACGGAGATAGTTGTGGATAAGTTAAGGGAGTACAGGGCGGGCCTGCCGGGCCGCCGCTCGATCCTGACCAACCCGGCGGCC
>NZ_JBHNMF010000670.1:0-1658 GCF_048562965.1 Thiolapillus sp.
AATCGCTCCCTGCAAACGACAATATCCTTGTCAAGGCAGGTGATTAATTAATTCAGTATATTGGCATGCGCTAATTATCTGGAGCTGCCCGAAAAAGATAGCTATTTATAGACGGGAACTACTTTGCTTCCCCTCTGGCGCAAGGCACGCCGGGAAAACAGTGCGGCCTCGCGGCTACTGGGGTCTACCAGCCTCTGCTTCGCTCTCCATGGCTGGCAGCGAAGGCTCGTGGAGTGGTGGACGGGTAGGGCCGTTTTCTGTAAACTGTCCAAAAAATACGGTTGAATAACGACAGGGCACCCCTGATTAATGCTGTTTGCGCAGATTCGTGCATGAGGGCGAAGACGAAGATCGCAGCAAAAAGCAGGCTGTTTGCAAGATTTTCAACGCAGTTATCGCCGCACTCAAGGTGTGTGCCTGCCAATTATGAATGAATAGCGGCTCCTCGACGTTTGTGAGTGGAATTCCACCAAGGACCTGTGCCAGTATATCCGCAAAATCAGTGATGAGGAACCGGAATGGACTGCAATCAGATTCTGCTATTGGGTCTTGGCATAGAGGCACCCTGGAAACTGGTGGAGCAGCGCTTGGACTATGATCTAGATTACAAGGCTGTTTTTAACGCAGCATCGGGGCGGCAATGAAAGTAAAGTGTCGCCAATTTCTGGATGAGGAGACAGGAGATGTGCTTGATCAAAATTCGTGGTTGACAATTGGCCGTATATACCACGTATTGTCTATCCACATGGAATTTGGAGGCAGGCTCAAATTTCAGTTGGTCGGGGATGATGGTTTGACTCCTGCTTTCCATGATGCAGGGCAGTTTGAGGTGGTAAGCTGTTTAATCCCTTCGACGTGGTGTGTGTCATCAGTTCCAGGTAGTCATTTTGAACTTACTCCCAAGGCTTGGTTAGAGTCAGGTTTTTGGGAGGAGTATTTCGATGGAAATGTTAAAGCCATTGCGTTATTTCAGTGCGAAAAAGAGAAAATGTTAGAGGAAGAAGATAGCCAATAAATTTGGTAGTTCTTTATGCTACTGCCCTCTCGGAATACCCTCCGCCTCCAGATGTTGCCGCTTATGGATCACGGCCAGCACTTCGATGAGGTCATCGGACTTGCGCTGCCAGCCATGGAGAGCGATGCGAAGGTTGGTAGTCCCCAGTCGCCGCGAGGCCGCACTGCTTACCCGTCGTGCGCATAGTGCAGAGGGGAAGCAAAGTAGGCATCCAAGCGCGGCGTCCAGTCATTGGGAGACAAGTACGGAGCAGCAACGAGCTTGCGAAGTTGTTGCGTAGTGCTTGGTGACCAGGACGGCTGGCTGGGGCACGAATAGGTTGTCAAAGACCGAGTCGATTTTGGGGACTGGGATGTCCCAAAATCTATCACGAGGTCGAAGACACGCTTGTGGCGGTGTTTGTCAACAAAGTTGTGTGTGCCGCAGCAATGCGAATCGGTTGGCAGGGTGTCAAGATGTAAAGTCCGTCAAATGGCTAAACAAAAATACGCGGCCATTTACTGATGCTGATGATAGTGAAGACTATGGAAATATTGATTTCTTTCAATTGTCTTCGGATGGATACCACCTGTCGGGGGACTGGGGTGAGGTGATAATTAAATCATCCCCTCCAGAGTTAGTATGGTTGTAATCAAAATCAAGG
>NZ_JBHNMF010000671.1:0-1653 GCF_048562965.1 Thiolapillus sp.
CAAAATGACGGTGATTTTCACATAAACTGTCGCCATAATTCGCTATCTGCAGCGTTCTTTGGTCTACCGTCACACCTTCACCGCCGCTGCCAGCCATGGAGAGCGAAGCGAAGGCTGGTAGACCCCAGTAGCCGCGAGGCCGCACTGTTTTCCCGGCGTGCCTTGCGCCAGAGGGAAAACAAAGTAGGCCTCCGAACGCGGCGTCCAGTCATATGGGAGCCAAGTACGGAGCAGCAACGAGCTTGCGAAGTTGTTGCGTAGTGCTTGGTGACCAGGACGGCTGGGGCACCAATAGGTTGTCAAAGGCCGAGTCGATTTTGGGGACTGGGATGTCCCAAAATCTATCACGAGGCCGAAGACACGCTTGATCATTTCTCTGCTTTCAATCCTGCATACAGGTATATTGAAACACCGCCTTCGTGAAAAATTTGAGCCAAATTCCGGCCTGGTATCGTTTATGGCAATAGAGCCTTCAATTACCTTACCTTTACTGGAGCACAATAAGGCGACGAGGGAATCAAGGGAATTACCGGTGCATACCGATGAAGCAAGAAACTTCCCGGTTCGGCCACTTTCCTGCCACCTTCGAAACAGTTTGTTGCGTAATGGATAAAGACATGAAAATTTGCAAAGACCATCAAAACAGATGGGCATGCGCCCTCCCTTTCCTGCTGATCGCTTTCCTGATGGCGATACCCTTGTCCAATGCCTTCGCCCAGACACAGGAAGGGCTGTCACAGCAGGAGCGGAACAGCATCATCAGCGCCATCAGCCAGGACAACAAGCTGGTTGCCACCGACGGAGCCATAGGGGATGGTTTTGGTCGTAGCGTTTCCATTAGCGGAGACTGGGGGCAGGTAAAAAAGCTGCTTCCCGCCGACGGGGCCGCGGCAGACTATTTTGGCGAAAGCGTGGCCATTAGTGGCGACACCATTATCGTTGGTGCCTGGCTGGATGACGACAACGGCTCCGCCTCTGGCTCTGCCTACATTTTTTCACGCAACCAGGGGGGTACGGATAACTGGGGGCAGGTAAAAAAACTGCTGCCCAGTGATGGTTCCAGCGACGACTATTTTGGACTGAGCGTCTCTGTCAGTGGTGATGTTGCCGTTGTTGGCGCCAAGGGGTACGACGACGGTACCATTTCCGACAAAGGTGCAGCTTATGTCTTCTCGCGCAACCGGGGAGGGAGCAACAACTGGGGAGAATCCAGGAAACTGCTTGGCAGCGACAGCGCTGCTAATGGTCAGTTTGGTCACAGTGTTACCATTGATGGCGATACGATCATTGTCGGCGCCTTTCGCGACAACGACAACGGCAGTGGCTCAGGTTCTGCCTATATCTTCGAACGCAACAGCGGAGGTGCGGACAACTGGGGCGAAACCCGTAAACTGCTGGCCAGCGATGGCGCAGCAGAGGATTTTTTCGGCATCAGCGTCGGCATCGATGGGGATACGGCAATCATCGGCGCCAAATTCAATGACGACAAGGGATCACAGTCCGGCGCCGCCTATATCTTTTCCCGCAATCAGGAAGGAAGCAATGCCTGGGGTGAAGTCAGCAAACTGCTCGCCAGCGACGGAACGGCGGATGACTGGTTTGGACACAGTGTGGCCATTTCGGGCGACACGGCAGTCGTCGGCGCCTATCTCA
>NZ_JBHNMF010000672.1:0-1649 GCF_048562965.1 Thiolapillus sp.
CGCGTTCGGAGGCCTACTTTGTTTTCCCTCTGGCGCAAGGCACGCCGGGAAAACAGTGCGGCCTCGCGGCTACTGGGGTCTACCAGCCTTCGCTTCGCTCTCCATGGCTGGCAGCGGATGTAGACAGAGGATTGCCTTCAGCGTCCAGGAGCATTTTCTGCCAGAACACCTGGCTGTTGTCAGTTGCCAGCTTTGGCCGCCGTCCGTGCTGTTGCAGTAGAGAATATTGACTGCACCGGCCCCGTGTACGGATTCGATGCCCTCGTCGGGCGTGCCGATGGCCAGGTCATCGCAGCCGTCACCATTGAAATCGCCACTGCTCAGCGCCCGCCCAACAAGCGTGTCTTCGACCTCGTGATAGATTTTGGGACATCCCAGTCCCCAAAATCGACTCGGCCTTTGACAACCTATTGGTGCCCCAGCAGTCCTGGTCACCCAGCACTACGCAACAACCTCGCAAGCTCGTTGCTGCTCCGTACTTGGCTCCCATATGACTGGACGCCGCGTTCGGAGGCCTACTTTGTTTTCCCTCTGGCGCAAGGCACGCCGGGAAAACAGTGCGGCCTCGCGGCTACTGGGGTCTACCAGCCTTCGCTTCGCTCTCCATGGCTGGCAGCGAATGATCATTGGCTTCGGTGAATCCCGCGCCAGTAAGGCTCTGGTGCCATTTCTGTCCTGTGCCGGTCAGCAATCCGCTGGCGGAGCCATAGAGTATGGCCACGGCGCCCCCACCGTTGACGTTTCCAATGTCGGCGCCTTCAAAGGGGGCGCCAATGGCGAGGTCGGCATAGCCATCCTTGTTGAAGTCGCCGCTGGTCAATGCACCGCCGAAAAAATCATAAGACTGTGGGTTGAAGCCAATATTGCCAAGATTGGCCTGGGAGATGACCTGAGCATGGGTGCCGCTGATTACCGGCATGGCGCCATAGAGAATGATCACCACTCCAGCTGAGACATGGTTCGTGCCAGCGATACTGATATCTTCGTGAGGGGTACCGATGGCCAAATCGTCGAGACCGTCGCCATTGTAATCGCCCACGCTCAGGACCTCTCAAAACTGGTCTCCCTTTTCGGCTGCCGCACCATCGATATCGCGTTGTGTCCAGAATTGATGGGCTTCGGTGGTGAGTCCGTTCACCGTGCCATAGATGATGTTCACGGCCCCAGCATCTTCGATGGTTTCAAGGCCATCATAGGATTCCCAGTCTTCACGGGGAATGCCGATGGCGACATCTGCGTGGCCATCTCCGTTGAAATCTCCCGACTCCACCGCGTCAGCGAAAGAATCGCCGCTTTCAGTGCCGTCTTCCAGTACATCCTGAGTCCAGAGGCTGGCGTTCTCCGGTTTCAGGCCGCTGCCATCATCGTTGGGTAACACGCTGAATGCGCCTGCGTCTGTGATATCTCGTACATCTTCCCCGGATGCGCCGACGAGCAGGGCATCGTATCCTGAAGCCGTGGTCGAAAACAGCAGGGCCATTGCGCACAGGCAGAAAAATGTTGGAAAGGAAAAGGGTATCTTCATTGTTTTTTTGTAACTACTCACCCCTAAGATGAGTACAAGCCTGCCTCCATGGATCTACAATCGCTTTTTCATGTCTGTAGAGGCTTGACATCATAGTACGCCGAGTCTATGCTATTGACCCAAC
>NZ_JBHNMF010000673.1:0-1649 GCF_048562965.1 Thiolapillus sp.
AACGGCGCACCTTCGGTGGCATCAGACATGTCCATCGATTTCTCCTATGTCGTGAAATTCCAGGAGAAAGTCTGCACAGGGTCAGGTGGGGAAAACAGGTGTGGATTCTTGGGCGCTTACTGTACATTCACTGGCTTACGCATCTTTATCACGCCGCGTTGGACTACACGCACAATGAGCACCCCGCCCCCCTTGACCAGCGAGAGACGTATCACATTGCGAAATCTGTGGCACACTGGGTCTGGATCAAATTTGACATCGAGGCCAGCGATCGCCGGTTTTCTGCTCGGCAAGCGCAACGCGGACGCAGGGGAGGTATAGCCAAGGGGAAGGCCTATGAGCAAAAGCGTGCATCTGCGCGTCTCCAGCGATCCACAGGAGTGAGTTACAACCAAATAGCTGCTGAGCTCGGCGTCTCCAGACGCTCTGTTATCAACTGGTGCAAATAGCCATAATCAGATTGAAGCGCCCCGCCAGGGCGCGGGAGTGGTTTTTTGTATCAAAAAAATAATAATTATTGCGCCGCAGGCACCGGGCATCTTATTGCGGGGGTGGTGGGCGCGGATGGGTGCAGGCGGTGGAAAAGTGTGGGCGGGCGGTGGGAAACGCCTTACAGCGTTTTCCACGGGCCATCCACGCGGTCGCGCAGCGATTTCCACGGCCTGTGCCCAGGAGTGCCCCTCTCCTGCTATATAAGCAGGCTGGGATACCGGTCCGCTACCTCTCTTCAACTAACTGTATTTCACTTGCCGTCAGCTTAAAAATGGCATACACAATCTGATTCAATATTTTCTCCTTATCCGCCAACTCACGGGATAGATCTGTGATTTGTTGTTGCGATAATTCCAGAAAATCCTGCCAGTTATTGCGTTCGGCAAGGGGTATGGTGGTCTTGAAGGTTTTTTTGATTTCTTTCTGGAAAGCGTCGAAATCCAGTTCCCACCAGGTTTTGAGCTTGTTGGTCAGTTTGGCTTCGCGGTCTGGTGGGCAGAGATCAGGAATGCGGCGGGTGACACCCTGCTGAACTTTATAGCGTTGCTCGGCCAGGGTTTGGCATTGTTGCGCCAGCATTGTGATTTGTTGTTTTTGTTCCTGATGTGCGCTGGGGATTGGCAGGGTTTCCATATATTGCGCTCTCAGTTCGTAATAACCACCCCGCACAAATGGACACAAAGCAGTTATCAACAGCCAATATGGAGCGCTATTCAACAAGCCAAGCAGGTAAGCATCATTTGAAGGAACGATGTAACTCTTGTCGTTGGATAAATGCCCCTGTTGATTAAAATGGAACAAGGGACCGCTACTGAAATGCCCATATTGAATTTTCGGTTTTTCAAATTCCTGGTAGTAAGCAACAGTATCCTGTATTTCATACCATTCATAAGGCCCCGCCTTCCTTCCCGGCCATTTTTCACCCTTGGGCCAATCCTTTGGCTTGGGCATCAGGCGCTCTTTGAACTGACTCAAATATGCTTTGATGGCAGGATACTTTTCAATATCCGTTCCCCTGCGTGTAAAAATCAACCATAATCCCCTCGGCTCGGCATGCCATTTCTTCAGGTCCTTGCCTTCGAGAAAAGGCTTGAGCAAATCAGCGGATTTGGAGTCGGCATCGAGCAACTGCTGGCGGGTGGCGTTATCGATGACAA
>NZ_JBHNMF010000674.1:0-1648 GCF_048562965.1 Thiolapillus sp.
GTTGTGGTGGGACAGGAGAAAGTCTGTGGCTGATGGTGTTCTGAAAAAAGGTGTCGATTCTGGGGCGCTTACGAAATGGAGAACCGGATCAAGGAGCAGCAACTGGGGCTGTTCGCCGATCGCACCAGCAGTGCCACCCTGCGGGCGAACCAACTGCGGCTGTACTTCCGCTGCCAGCCATGGAGAGCGAAGCGAAGGCTGGTAGACCCCAGTAGCCGCGAGGCCGCACTGTTTTCCCGGCGTGCCTTGCGCCAGAGGGAAAACAAAGTAGGCCTCCGAACGCGGCGTCCAGTCATATGGGAGCCAAGTACGGAGCAGCAACGAGCTTGCGAAGTTGTTGCGTAGTGCTTGGTGACCAGGACGGCTGGGGCACAAATAGGTTGTCAAAGGCCGAGTCGATTTTGGGGACTGGGATGTCCCAAAATCTTTCACGAGGCCGAAGACACGCTTGTCTTCCTTTGCCTATGTCCTGCTGCACGGCCTGCGTCGGCAGGGCCTGACCGGTACGGCGTTTGCCAAGGCCCAGAGCACGACGATCCGTCTGAAGCTGCTGAAAATCGGCGCCCGCCTGCGCCTGACGGTACGCAAAGTCTGGCTGTCCTTCTCGGAAGCATCCCCCTACGCCAGCGACATCGCTCAGATCCTGGCCAATCTCAAGCAGCATCCTGCTTGGTCGCCGCCTGGATAGGTTCTTCCGTCCCCAACAACATCGACTCAAAGAATCAGTCCTGGGTGCTGAGGGACTGGTGCGTCTGTTCTGTCAAAAAAACATCCTCCAGAGCCCCTGAGAGAGCGAAAAACACGAGAATCTCTTCTCTTGGCGAGTACCTTGGCACGAGAAATGGGCTATCGGGCTATCTTGGCCACGTCCCGGCGCTTAAAAACGCTGGAATCAGAGGATCGGTGAGCGATGCGGGCTAGGTGTTCCTGTCTATGATATGGGTAGGCAGGCCGTCGAGGCTGGTCTGGTTCTTTTCCCGCCAGTACTCCTCAATGCCGTCCGCTCCCTTGTTTTCGGCCCAGGGGCCCAACTGATTCCGTTCTTCCCGGTAGTCGAACAGCGGTACACCCATGCCACAGGATGTCTGCACAAGATCCACGTCCAGGTCAAAAATCTGTCTTGCGCCTGGCATGGGGTGGAACCAGGCATAGAGCTCGTTCCAGTCCGAATCATTTTTATGCACCACACGGGCGGTGCCGTACAGGCGCAGGATCATGGGGTTTCCCTCGAAGGCGGCAAACATCAGCGTCATGCGCTGATTGTTCTGCACATGGGCGGAGGTTTCGTTGCCGCTGCCGGTGACGTTCAGCCAGATGACCCGGTTGTCGCCGAGCACGCGTAATGAATCCATGCCCTTGGGTGAGATATTCACCCGGCCTGTTTCTGCGGCGGTGCCGACGAAAAAGATTTTCTGCCTGCCAATGAAGGCCTTGAGGTGATCCGGTATGTCGGGATATTGATGAGCCATGGGGTGCTGTGGGAAATTCTCGCAAGAAAGGTGGTGATCCGGTGCAGCTTGAATTGCATGACCAAGTGTGTCTTCGGCCTCGTGATAGATTTTGGGACATCCCAGTCCCCAAAATCGACTCGGCCTTTGACAACCTATTGGTGCCCCAGCCGTCCTGGTCACCAAGCACTACGCAACAA
>NZ_JBHNMF010000675.1:0-1642 GCF_048562965.1 Thiolapillus sp.
AATGCCTGCTGTTGAGTAGCAAAAATACGGCATTATTAACCGGAAATTTCGCCGGCAGGATGCGCAAAAAAAGTGTTCTCCATGGCAAAAAACAGGTCGCTGCTAATCAGTCAAGTTCTCACATATGAAAAAACGGAGAGATTATATTTGCGGGTATTTGCGGGCTGGCCGTATAATAACTGAAAAGGCGTGAAACATAGGGGATTATTCATAAGTGAAAAGAATGTTCAGAAAGGTCAGCAAATCGGGTGATGAAGTAGCGAAAGAGGCGGTCGACACGGTGAGTCAGTTTATCGAGGCAATATACCGGGGGTGCCAGGAGCGGGGAATGCGCTGTGTTGAACGGCACTGGTTTTTTCGGTCAGCGGGTAATTATGTGCAACAGAAAAGGCCGAAGGGAGAGCGCACCTACAGCTATCTCAGTCCTCGGTACGAGGATCATGGAAATCATATGTATTACCGATGGACCAGATTCGTGTTCCGGTCGCGGAAAGGGGGGCAGCGACGGCAGCGGGTGGTACCCATTCCGCAGACGAAAGAGTTCGGATACGACCTCCGTCGACTGAAGCGGGGAAGTCTGGAGTGGGAACGAGGGGCGATAACCAGCACAGAAAAAATGCTCACGAAAGTCAGGGAAGTGAACAAGCGTATCGTCGAGGCAAGAAACGCGCTTGAAAAGCTGGCCAACGCAATGGCAGACCTCGACAAAATGGATCATGAACATTACGCAACGATTATGGAAGAAATCGCCGCACTGGGATATACCAGGGATGAGGTGGAAAAACTGGAGCTCGCACATCTGAAACTGATGAAGCGGGCGCAGAAGGAAGGAAGCGATATGCGGCCATTATCCGAGACACCCTTCAATGATGTTGATGTCCTGCTGAAGTTGAATCCGACGGGACGCTGTTCGCAGGAGGAATTACCGGAAACGGTGACACCAGGCGAGGAAGACTGGGTTCCACGGGACGACAGCGTTGTACTGGAAGACATAGAGGAAGCGGAGGATGACGTGATGACGGAACCATGGAGTGGTTCAGTCGAACCCGATGAGCCGGATCCGGATATCCTGGATCGGTTGCATGAACCATGGAAATACAGTAACGAAGACTAGGTTGAGTTTCCGGCTTAACCCGCCGCGCCGACCTTCCGTGGTCATTGTGATGGCCGGGCCGTCGGACCCCGAAATGGCCGCCATCGAAGAGGTGGCCGGTCATGCCATTTGACTTCCCAAAAAAAATCGGCCACTATAATAAATAGCGAAATCGCCGCTTCTCCTGCGATCACTTGCCGCAAAGGCAAAGCCGAGTGGCCAACACCGGCTCATCTTCCCTGCCTGGGAACACGCAGCCCCGTAACAATGGGCTCTGCACATCACCTAGACACCCCCTAGCGTGCTTTGCGCTGTGGACGGCATCCACAGCAGAAGGCATGCCGTATTGCGTGTCATATACCCAATTTATTGCTCCATCAGGAGCCCTCGACGGAGGTAAACCGTACACAAGCGGGTGTAACCCGTTTGAACACGCCCTGTTCCGGCCAGGCAGGGCACGCATCACAAGACCTGGCCAGTCACAAAGGAGAGAAAAAATGGCAAAAGAATGGCCATCCCTGAAAGAAGGTCTCCGGACTATGGACCCCC
>NZ_JBHNMF010000676.1:0-1640 GCF_048562965.1 Thiolapillus sp.
GAGCCCATCTACTCGACCCATTCTGTCATGGGCAAAGTCCTGTTCGAATTCAAGTTAAACATCTGAATTTTATCGAACTCTTTGGGCTTTTGCCCCTCTTACGGCGCTCGCTTGCACTCCATGGCTCGTAGCGGATGACACAACAGGTAACTGACGCGCCCAAACGCTGCTTTTGGTGCCATTGGTTTGATACCACACAACCATGGCTCGGCCACTGCTATTGGCTGCAACCTGTGGCTTATAGGAAGGAGACGTTCCCGTACCCACGTCAACTTGCTCGGGATTACCCCAAAAATCACCGTTAAACCGGTTGCTCCAAATTCTATTATGGAGACCACGTTTATCAGACTGATACCACACAGCAAGTGCATTGCCCGCGCTGTCAATAACGACTTGCGGCCCCAAGGCAAGACCTGTGTCAAGCGTGACATTAACCCACTCCCATATAGACTGATCATCAAGGCTAATACCACGGATACTAAAGGATGTGTCGCCATATTGCCTCCATACCACGATAGCATGGTCGCTGTTCATGGAAATTTGTTGGTCAATGGGAGCGCCGCCCGAGCCGGAATCAATCCATTTTTTCGTCCAGCGCCCTTTAATAAACTCATTCACCAAGATGCCGTCGCCAATACAGGATCTCACTACGATAACGTGATCATTTTTGTCCATGGCGACTTTTGGATAACAGGCTGAAGTCGTTGAGCGATCACCTATCTGCCAAGCATTCCACCAATCACTGCCATCGTAGTCATTAGCCCAAAGAGTGTTGTTGCCAGCATCATCAAATTGACTCCATACTGCAATAGCATGTCCGCGTCCGTCCGTGGCAATTTGAGGGTATTCTGCAGCACCTGTGCCGCTATCGATCTGTTGGGCGGTACCCCAGCTATTACCATCGTGGTGATTCGTCCAGATACTATGGTTGGTACCGTCAAACTGATGCCATACTACAGAGACATTGTTGCTGCTGACAATAGCAATCTGTAGGTCGTCGGCCTTTTTCAGAGTTGAATCAAGCCGTTCAGCTGTACCCCAGTGACTACCGTCAAAACTATTCGCCCAGATGCTGGAATGGACACCATCCGGTTGTTCCCACACAGCAACAGCAGTATCATCACTATTGATGACGACCTGCGGAAGAGAAGCCAGCTGGGCCTTGGTATTGATTTGTTCGGCTGTGCCCCAGTGAGTGCCATCGAAGCGATTGGCCCAGATGCTATAATTGTTACCATCGAACTGTTCCCACACCGCAACAGCATTTCCATTACTGTTGATGGCAATTTCCGGGTTATACCTATCCCCAGTGCCTGAATCAATCCGTTCCGCCGTGTTTTCGGCAGCAGTAGTAGTATTTGTAGCTGTTATCACGATGGGGATGCTATCACCTGCGACACTTCCCCCACAGGCACACAGAACAAGTGAAGCCAGTAATAACAGGCTGCGTGTCTTTTGTATTGTTGCTATTGTTGCAGTTGTTTTTCCCATGTTCATTCTTTGCCTCCGGGCGATAGGATAACAAGCGTGTCTTCGGCCTCGTGATGGATTTTGGGATATCCCAGCCCCCAACATGGCGATCCGTACATATTCGGGGAATAATGCCATAGAATTACCTAAGTGTCTGTATTTATCGGGAA
>NZ_JBHNMF010000677.1:0-1640 GCF_048562965.1 Thiolapillus sp.
TTTGAACCAGAGTGATCCGCCGCGTTACCAACGAAGGCAGCAGCCCAAGCCACAGCTGGGCGCCTATGAAGATCAACTGAAGACCTGGCTGGAGCAGGATAGCCAACGCCTGAAAAAGCAACGACGTACTGCCCGCCGTCTGTTTGAGGACCTTCAGGGCGCGGGCTATACCGGGGCTTACGACAGCGTACAGCGTTTTGTGAAGTGCTGGAAACAGGCCCGTCCCGCACTGACCCAGGCCTTTGTGCCCTTGGTGTTCCCTGCCGGTGATGCGGCGCAGTTTGACTGGAGCCACGAACAGGTGGAGCTCGGTGGCATGGTGCAGACCATCAAGCTTGCCCATTTTCGTCTGGCCCACAGCCGTCAGCCGTTTCTGGTGGCCTATTTCCGGGAAAGTCTGGAAATGGTCTTCGACGCCCATGACCGGGCATTTACCTTCTGGGGAGGGATTCCCCAGCGGATGATCTACGATAATCCCCGCACCCTGGTGGATGCAGTCAAGGTGGGCAAAGCGCGCCGCTTCAATCGTCAGTTTTTGGCCCTGGCCAATCATTATCTGTTTGAACCGGTGGCCTGCACACCGGCTTCTGGGTGGGAGAAGGGGCAGGTTGAAAATCAGGTGGGGAATGTGCGGGAATGGCTGTTCAGTCCCCGGCCCCGGTTCAAGGATCTGGCAGAACTGAATGCCTGGCTGGAGCAACAGTGCCGGGAAAAACTGGCGCAGCGCCCGCATCCGGATCAGCGCTCACGGACCATTGGGCAGGTTTTTGCCGAAGAACAGGCGCAATTGCGTCCGGTGGGCAAACCCTTTGCTGGCTATGTGGAAAAGGCCTGCCGGGTCTCGTCTACCTGCACCGTCGGGTATGACCGGAACCGTTACAGTGTACCGGCGGAACATGCGGGCCAGGGCGTGTTCCTGCGTGCCACGGCCACCCGGATCAAGATCGTTCAGGAAGGCAAGACCCTGGCCTGCCATGAGCGCTGCTTTGGCCGGGAACAGCAGATCCTCGATCCCTGGCATTACCTGCCTGTGCTGGAGCGCAAACCCGGCGCCTTGCGTAATGGCGCCCCCTTTGTGCAGTGGGACCTGCCCTCACCGGTGCGCAAGGTCAGGGATCATCTGCTCAAACAGGACAAAGGCGACCGCGCCTTTGTCGAGATTCTGTTGGCCATGAAGACCCATGGCAGCGAGCTGCTGAGCGTGGCCTGTGAGCTGGCCCTGGAGCACAAGACCCTCAATGCCGCCGTGGTGCTCAACCACGTCAATCGGCTCAAAGAACCCCCGCCGGTCAGAGAAAACCCTGTACCTGGCCACCTGCGCCTGCAACAGGAGCCGCAAGCCAACTGCAGCCGGTATGACAGACTGAGGGAGGTGCGTCATGGCTAGTAAACTGATTCCCGCGCTCAAGCAACTGAAGCTCTATGGCATGGCAACCGCCTGCGAGGAATTGCTGGGAGAACGTCCCCGTCAAACCAAGGATCCAGTGATGTGGATGGAAAAACTCATCGAGGCGGAACAGGTCGACCGGCAGGTTCGCTCGCTCAATTATCAGCTGCGAATCGCCCGCTTTCCCATTCGTCGTGAACTCGACAGCTTTGAATGGGCGGAATCGAATGTGGATCAGGCCACCTTTGAAACC
>NZ_JBHNMF010000678.1:0-1638 GCF_048562965.1 Thiolapillus sp.
ACCTGGTACGAAGAGATCATCTCCACACACGCTATGCCCTGTGGTGGGTACCTGTCGCACTGGTCATGGCTGTGCTGGGTGTCTTTCCCCAGATCGTGGACTGGATCGGTCGCATGATGGGCATCAGCTATCCTCCCGTCATCCCCTTGCTGCTGGGCCTCGTGGCCATGGTGGTGAAGATTCTTGTCATGGATATCGAGCGTTCCAGAAACGAAGTGAAGCTTACACGGCTGGTACAGCGAGCGGCCATGCTCGAAAAGCGCGTCGAGGACAGCATTCCCGGCAAACATCCCCCTGCCGGCGATTAGCCTCGGAGCATCAGTACTACCATGCTGATTTTCGCCTTGCTGCTTCCCTGGATAGCCGGCAGCTTGTGGTTGCTGTGGCTTGAATCCTTCTCCCCCCGCCTGACCGGTTTCAACATTCCCCGCATCCTGGGATACGGCTTTTTTCTCGGCAATTTCTTCTGCGCATCCCTTCTGTTTCTGGCGCATTTCCTGTTCGGGCAACTGTCTTTTACTGCTGTCTCCGCCATGTTGCTTTTCCTCTCCTGCGTGGGTTTTCTGCTGGCATGGCAGAGAACGGGATACGGGAGGATTTCCATCCGTTTCAGCCTGCCGGCTATGGGAGATTCCGGCAGAAAGCTGGCATTGCTGATCGCCGTGCTGATGGCAGTGCACCTGCTGTTTGCCGGTTACGATGCTTTGAACCGGCCGCTGCTGCCCTGGGATGCCTGGACAACCTGGACATACCGGGCCAAGATCTGGTTTCAGAGTCAGGATCTGTCTTCTTTTGTGGATGCAGCTGCCTGGCTGGGCACGACTGCCGCCGACACCTACACCATTCCCGCCCATGACTACCCCCTCACCGTATCCCTGATTCAGCTCTGGCCCTCTCTGGCGGCCGGCACCTGGGATGACAGACTTGCCGCCGTGCCCGGCCTGTTCGCCGGATTTGCACTCGTGCTCGCTTTGTACGGACAGGCCAGATCCCTTAAGCATTCGCCCCTGCTGGCCCTTGCCGGGGGATACCTGCTGATCTCCATTCCCCTGCTGGATGCGCACCTGGCCCTGCCGGGCTATGCCGATATCTGGCTAAGCGGCTTCGCCGGCCTGGGATTCGTCTCTCTGCTGCAATGGTCGCAGTCCAAAGACCGTACACAGCTGTTCACAGGCCTGCTGTTTCTTCTGCTCGGCTTTTTCATCAAGCGCGAAGGCAGCCTGTGGCTGATGACCGGCCTGCTGTTTGCGCTGATTCAGGGGCTTCCGCTGAAACTGCTGGCCGCGCTGATCCTGGCGATGATACTGGCTGTTTTCAGTGGTTTCAGCCTGGTGGATCTGCCCAGCCTGGGCAGGCTCGGCTATTTCGACGGCGCTTTTTACCTTCCCGGTGTCGGCACCATACGGCTGCAGCCACAGGATGCCTCCCTGGCCGTCCTCAACAATCTGTTCACCAACAGTAGCTGGAACCTCCTGTTTTATTACGTGAGCACAATGCTGCTGCAGTTTCTGCCTCTAAGCAGGCGGGTAAGACGTGCGCTGCTTTCCTTCGTGCTACTGATTTCTCTTATCATTGCCGTAATATTCTTATTGTCTTCCAATGGAAGATGGCTAAGAGATAGCACGGCATTCTCTCGCT
>NZ_JBHNMF010000679.1:0-1632 GCF_048562965.1 Thiolapillus sp.
TAGTGTCCATCCAAAAATGCCAACCTATTGAATTAACGTAAAAAAACATCGAGAAGTTGCTGGGAAATTCCTGGTGAGCTGGGTATAATTTATAGCTAAGCAATTGACTATAAAGGAAATAACCAACAAACCAGGAGCTGACAATGCGAGAAAAACGCACCATCCAACCCAGTATATTCGAAATTTATCCAGAGCACGACATCGGGCGTGAACTCAAAGCCATGTCCAAGTTGCTGGACGCGCATCCTGATCTACTGGATTGGGTCGCGGCAGACATAAAGGATCGCCAACCCAAGGCAACGGGGCGCAAAGGTTTGAGTGTGGATACTGTCTTACGCTGTGCGATACTCAAGCAATACCGACAGTTGAGTTATGAGGAATTGGTCTTTTGTCTGATGGATTCTTCCGCCTATCAGGCGTTCGCCCGTTTGTGTGGGACCTGGGTGCCCAAGAAGTCGGCCTTGCAGCGCTGCATCAGCGCCATATCTGCGGTGACCTGGGAACAAATCAACCTGCAGTTGCTAGAGGATGCACGCCAGGACAAGATCGAAAATAGCAAGATGCTTCGGATTGACAGTACGGTCACCGAATCGACGATTCATGATCCCACGGATGGCCGCCTGTTGTGGGACAGTGTTCGGGTATTGATTCGCCTGATGGAAGCGGCACAAGACTTACCCGGCGCACCTGAATTGACGTGGCAAAATCATCAGCGCGTGGCCAAAAAACGGATGCGAGCCATCATTTATACACGCGGTGCCGACAAGAAAGCGCGTTTGTATCGGGATTTGATCAAGGTGACCCGAAACAGCCTGTGTTACGTCGAGCAAGCGGATCTTGCACTTAGATGCAGCGGCATTGACAGCGGATATGCCGAGTGGAGTGCGCAGGTCGCGCATTACCAGCCACTGATTGAAAAGGTCATTGAACAGGCGGAACGGCGGGTATTCCAGGGGGAGAAAGTACCGGCCAATGAAAAGATCGTCAGTCTCTTCGAAGAACATACCGACATTATCGTCAAGGGGCGCCGTGATATTCAATATGGGCACAAGCTCAATCTCAGTACGGGGCGCAGTGGATTGATTCTGGATGTTGTCGTCGAGAAAGGGAATCCGGCAGACAGCGCCCAGTTCCTGCCCATGCTGGAACGGCACATCGAGCACTTTGGCGTGGCACCACGCCAGATGGCTGCCGATGGTGGCTATGCCAGTACCGATAACCTTCAGGCAGCCAAGGCGTTACAGGTCAAGGATGTCGTGTTCCACAAGAAACGGGGACTGAAAGTGGAAGACATGGCGCAAAGTCCCTGGGTCTATCGCAAATTGAGAAACTTCCGGGCAGGGATTGAAGCGGGTATTTCTTGCCTAAAGCGGGCTTATGGATTGTCACGGTGTACCTGGAAAGGTTGGGCGCATTTCGAAGCGTATGTCTGGTCATCCGTGGTGGCTCACAATTTGGCTTTGTTCGGTCGGTTGAAGTCAACCTAGCCGCCATTGCGGACAAACTGACCAAATGATGGGGGTTCCCCAGGCTTCGTATGTCCGGCGCACCGGCAAAGGGTGATAATAAGTCCTTGAGAGTGATCGATTGCCAGATTGGCTTCAAAGGATGAAGTATAATTCAGAATATCAG
>NZ_JBHNMF010000680.1:0-1630 GCF_048562965.1 Thiolapillus sp.
GAAGTTGTTGCGTAGTGCTGGGTGACCAGGACGGCTGGGGCACCAATAGGTTGTCAAAGGCCGAGTCGATTTTGGGGACTGGGATGTCCCAAAATCTATCACGAGGTCGAAGACACGCTTGGATCTCTTTAATCTTCTTGTCGATTTTGGTGATTTCGCTTTTCAGGTACGCATTTCTGCTTTCCTGAAACTCGATTTGCTTTTCCACCTGCATGTACCAGAGGAACACGGCCAGTGCAGCAACAATGACTGCACCCAGCACCTGGATACCAAAGTCTCTCTTGCGCTTCTTGCGCAGTGTTTCTCGCCAGGGGAGGAGGTTGATATGAGCCATTATCCGAAACTCCTCAATGCAAGACCACAGGCGATCATTATGGCCGGAGCATCACTGCTCAAAGCCTCTGCTTCCACGCGCGGACCTATGGACATGTTTGTAAAGGGATTGGCAACGACAGTATCCACACCCAGCCGATCCTGAATCAGGTCATCAAGCCCCACGATAGAAGAGGTGCCACCGGCCAGGATAATAAGATCCACGTGATTGTATGGCGTGGCCCCCAGAAAGAACTGAATGGCCCGATTACCCTGTTGCGCCACCGCCTCCTTGAAGGGATCAAGCACTTCGGCTTCGTAACTGTCAGGAAGACCGCCATTGCGTTTGGCCATGCCCGCTTCCTCGAAAGAAAGGCCATAACGCCGCTGTATCTCTTCAGTGAGTTGCCTGCCGCCGAAATTCTGTTCGCGGGTATAGACCGTCGTATTACTGTGCAGGGCATTCAGCGTAGTGGTGGTGGCACCGATATCCAACAGAGCCACGGTGAGCCCTTCTCCACCGTTTGGCCATTCCACCGCCAGTTCCTTGCAGGTGCGCTCCATGGCGTAAGCCTCTACATCCACGATCTCGCAGTCCAGCCCACCCAGGCCGACCGCGGCAACGCGTTCATCCACCGTTTCGGAGCGACAGGCTGCCAGCAGTACATCGACCATCTGGGCGTTCTTTTCGCTGGGACCCAGCACCTCGAAATCCAGATTTACTTCTTCAAGAGGATAAGGCACATACTGATCAGCTTCCATTTCGATCTGCGCCTCCAGTTCCTTGTCATTCAGTGAGGCAGCGACCGAAATCGTCTTGGTGATCACAGATGAACCTGAGACCGCAAGAGCCGCAGACTTTGCCCGGGTACCGGATTTCTTGACGACTTTCTTTATAGCCTGCCCGACAGCCTCGATATCGACGATGCTTCCCTCCACCATGACGTTCGGCGGCAGGATTTCCACACCATAACTTTCGACACGATAACGGTTGCCACCGCGCCCCCCCTGCCGACTCAGCTCCAGCAGTTTTACCACCGAGGAACTGATATCCAATCCCACCAGGGGTGCATTCTTGCCACTAAAGAAACTCATTATTCAATATTCCGGAATATCCTTGATTATTATTCAGGATGGGTCCCAATGAATGTGCAATGCCCCGTTGCCACAAACATCCGTACTCGGACCCCTTCTTTCAGTCTTCCAACCGACCTTCTCGTAAATTTAACTGTCGGGTACCATGTGATTATATTCCAAAAAGGAGCTATCCTTTGTTCCGAACCCGCCAGATATTGAACGACTGGCTCACGCAAAACCT
>NZ_JBHNMF010000681.1:0-1627 GCF_048562965.1 Thiolapillus sp.
GTTGTTGCGTAGTGCTTGGTGACCAGGACGGCTGGGGCACCAATGGGTTGTCAAAGGCCGAGTCGATTTTGGGGACTGGGATGTCCCAAAATCTATCACGAGGCCGAAGACACGCTTGCGAATTCAACCTCCCCCTCAACGACCCCAATTATGATGCTGCCCTGCAGTACTGGAAAGTGCAGATCGATGAGTCCTACGAGTGGGAGCTCAAGCGACGTTACATCACCGATGTGAGCGGGCAGGTCACCATCGACGGCAATACGCAGCCCGGAGGACGGGCGAACGCGCCGAAAATCATGGTCAATACCAATCGTGACAACCTGCCAACGTTTGGCGTCTCCCTCGAGGTGCGCACGTCCAACAACGTGATCCGTAATCTTGGTTTTATCGGTGGTGGCCAGATCATCCTTTACGAAGGAAACAATCTGGTGGAAAACAACTGGATGGGTCTGAAAGCAAACGGCAGTGGATTGTCGCTGGCTTCAACGGCATCGACACAGGCGGCGCGTTCGTTGGCCCGGGGTGGGATCATCCTGCCGAATGAGGATTCCGACAACAATATCATTCGCGGCAATCGCATCATCGGTGCTTTTGAACGGGCAATCCGCATAACCAGCGGCGGTGACAACAACCTGATCGAAGCCAACTACATCGGCATGGACTCACAGGGCCATGTCCCTGCGCCCCACGATACCGGCGTAAACTGTGCTCGGGAGCTGGATTACAATGCCAGCCTCTGGTACGGGGGCCGCGGTATTCAGGTAACGGGCGATAACAATACGGTGACCAACAATCGCTTGGTGGGCTTGCATGTCCCGCAGTCGACCAATGATACACCGCCGATCACTATGGAAATTGCCGGTGTCGGGAATACCGTGACGCTGAACGTCATCGGGCGTGATCTGGCCGGTAAGGATGCTGGCGTATGTGGTCAGGGGATGCTGCTCCAGGGCACGGAACTTCTGGTAGAGAACAACCTGATCGTGCATACCCGCAATGGTTTCGATCCGGGAGATGACGGCACCGATTTCGATAGCGCCATTCTGACCCAGAGCTTTGCTGCCGGCAGCGGCCGGTGGATTACTGTACGCAAGAATATGGTCATCGATGCCGGTGCAGCCACACATCCCGACCATGTTTACCGTTTTGCTTCACCGGGAGTGCCCGTAGAACTGCGCAAGTTCAATCCGGCGAAGGTGAGCGGCATCAACGGTACATCTGTTACCGGTACTCAGGGTGATGATGCTGTATTGCCTGGACCCACCACGATTTCGGCAGCCTGTCCCAATTGCCGGATCTATCTGTATGCAGATGATCTGGATGGCCGTATCGAAGCAAAGGAATTTCTGAGCGAAGCCACTGCCGATGCCAGTGGCAACTGGACTGCCACCCTGTCCCGTTCACTGACGGCTGATGAAGGGCTGCGAACCCAAAGCATGGCAATGGCCAATGGTGTTATTCATTTCTATGGTGCAGGCACGACCAGTAAATTGTCCGATTATCTGTATACCAAGCGTGTCTTCGGCCTCGTGATAGATTTTGGGACATCCCAGTCCCCAAAATCGACTCGGCCTTTGACAACCCATTGGTGCCCCAGCCGTCCTGGTCACCAAGCACTACGCAACAA
>NZ_JBHNMF010000682.1:0-1623 GCF_048562965.1 Thiolapillus sp.
GCAGAACGTCACCCTGCCTTGCCTGTTGAGCGCCACTGCTGCAAGGTCGATGTTTTCCAGGGTATGACGGAAACGCTGCTCATAGTCCCGCTGTGCTTCGGCGATGCGATGCAGATAGGTGGTGCGGGCCAGGAAACCGGTGCCGACGAGCACCAGCAGGAACATGGACAGGTACAGAGAGCCGTTGTTCTTGAGGAACAGGGGGAACGTGGAGGCAATCTGACTGTGTGGAATGTGGGATACGATCTTCCAGCGCGGAAACTGCTGTTCATGCACACTGATATAGTCAGACATCCCGGGCAGTGCAGACAGCGCGGCTTGCAGCGGATAGACGGTGGTAAAAGTGAACAGCCCTTCAGGAGTTTCGAACTGGCCGTTTTCAGTCTGGGCTATTTGTTGCCAGGCGAGGGGATTCTCGTTCTGGAAACGGATGTTGCTGTCCAGCATGAAACCCCACTCGTTTTCGTGCTTTGGGCTGCTCAACCAGTAGCCGTCGCTGTTGAGCAGCTCCAGGTGGCTGGCGATACTGGCGGCGGCGCGGGAGAAATTGTCTATCAGGCGCGCACCCAGATAGTTGATAAGGACGATGCCTTTCTTGTTGCCGCTGTGATCGACCACGGGGGTACCGAAACGGATAACCGGCTTGAAGGGCTCCTCGATCTTGCCATTTTCCACATTCAGGTCGAATCGGGAAATGTAGATGCCGCCGGGTTCCTGTGCGAGCGCTTCGCGAAAATAGTAGCGGCTGGCCTTGTTCTGCAATTCCACATAGGGGACAACCTCGACGTTACCGTCGTTATAGTTGACGCGGACGATTTCCATTCCGTTGGCATCCAGGTAGCGTATCTGGTCGTACAGCCCCTTGTTTTTGGCAAATACCCTGAACTCTTCGGCGATGCGCTGTTCGCGGGTCCAGGGCAGTGCTTCCGGCAGGCCCTGGGTCTCGATATGTTCAGCCAGGAAGCGCAGGTCCTTCACCACATCGGCAATATCCTCCTGGATCATGCGCTGCGCCAAGTCCACGTTCAGGGACTCCTCGGATTCGATGCTGCTGTGTTCAGTGGCGTAAAAAGTGTAGTAATGCATGCCGCCGATGATCAGCAGAACCAGACAGATGGGCAGGAACAGGCTGATGAAGGTTCTCAGCTGTCCCAGTTGGGTGGGCTGTGCGGGTGGCTGGATTATGGGCATTGCTGGTCGATATGGCGCTGCAGCCGGGCAAGATAGCTGTTCAGCGGCTCGTCAGGTTTGCGCGGCACCAGGAAGGTCAGGCGCGCAGCGATGATGTAGGGCTTGCGGTCACCCTGGCCGGCGGGGGTCTTTTCCGTCAGGACCTCCCTGACCCTTTTCAGCATGTCGCCTGAATACTCACAGTAACGGGGCATGGTGACATTGCGGCTGTACCACTGGGCAGCGAAGGAGATGCCGATGAGCATGGCCAGAATAACCAGTATCAGCCGGAATGGATGGAAGGCGGTGTTCTGCTGAGAATCCTGGTGCATGCGCTGCCAGCCATGGAGAGCGAAGCGAAGGCTGGTAGACCCCAGTAGCCGCGAGGCCGCACTGCTTACCCGTCGTGCGCATAGCGCCAGAGGGGAAGCAAAGTAGGCATCCAAACGCGGC
>NZ_JBHNMF010000683.1:0-1622 GCF_048562965.1 Thiolapillus sp.
GAGCAGGATGCAGCAATCAGCGTATAGAACAAGCTCTAACGGGCAGTATGAACAAAATAGCAACTTTATTTCACCCGAAAATATACGGTGGAACAATGTTGCTTACTCTAAACTCTAGAACAATAACTACCAGCCGGAAATTGCCATGTTGTCAGGTAGAAATCCGGACACAGTGTTATTCACGAGACCACCTGATGAATTCAGTATCAACAGACAACCGGCAAAAGAATATCCGTCAGCACCTGGCGGGTGCGGGAATTTATGCGACTCCCCAGCGGCAGGCAATTGCAGAATTGCTGTTTTCCCGTCATCAGCACCTTACCGCAGATCAGGTGTATGAGAGGATGAGAAGTTCTTCCAACAGAGTGTCCCGTGCAACGGTGTACAACACACTGAACCTGTTTGTCGAAAAAGGATTGCTGCGCGAGATTTTCGTGGATGCCTCGCGTACCTTCTATGATTCCAATGTCACTTCCCATTATCATTTTTATAACATCGATACAGGTGGCCTGATCGACATGAATGATCAGGATGTAACGCATTATTTCTCCAAAAGCCTGCCCATGGGCACAGTGCTGGAAGGTATTGATGTGGTTGTACGCGTCCGCAGCAGCGCCGGGTGACTGAAAACACAGTTTGAATTTGAAATTGCCATTCCGGCGCAGGCCGGGATCCATACTCATCAGTGTATTCTGGGTTCCGGCCTGCGCCGGAAAGACATCTTTTGAGGTGTTCTGGAGTGGTATTGAATTACCGAGGCCGCTGATTTGCAGGTTTCTTCGGCAGAAGGAAAATCAGATGGGACTCACAACTGTACACGGATTGCGAATGAAGGGAGAAGGCTGCAGATGCTGAATGAAAAGATTGACCGAATCAACAAGAAAACCATGTGTAATTCTGTGGGGCATTATGCATGGAAAGATGCCCTGACCCGTGCAGAGGCGGCGGCTCTTGAACACGTGGAGGGGGCTGAAGGAAAACCTATCCTCGATCTCGGTGTTGGTGCGGGACGTACCGTGGCTCCGCTCAGGCAAATCAGCGAAAACTATACAGGGATGGATTATGTTTGCGAGATGGTGACGGAATGTCAGCGCAAGTTTCCGGATGTCCGTTTTGAGCATGGAGATGCGCGTGACCTGTCCCGGTATGAAGACGGCTCTTTCTATCTGGTCATGTTTTCATTGAATGGCATCAGCATGGTGGATCATCAGGGACGCATGAAAATACTGAAAGAGGTCTATCGTATACTGGCCCCGGGCGGCAGCTTTCTTTTTTCAACCTACAATCAGCATAATGGCGAATACCAGAAGTTGCTGCATTTCCCCGACCTGGATTTCTCCTGGAACCCTCTGAAAATGTTCGTCAGGAGCGCGAGATTCGGTTCTGATTTGACAGCCAGCGTTGTGAATCGCTATCGCTTCAAGAAACACGAAAAGCATACGCCCGAATATTCCATTGTGAATGACAGGTGCCACAATTACGCCACCATGCTCTATTACTATGAATCCGTGATTCCAGAACGTCAAAACCCGCATTTTACCGACATGACTCGGCAGGAGCCTCTGTAATCGGCATGACATCGAATATTTGTCTGGATGGATCAGCAAATTGATGCTTTGGAA
>NZ_JBHNMF010000684.1:0-1622 GCF_048562965.1 Thiolapillus sp.
CGTTAGTATCCCGCCCTGACAAGGCACCACCGAAGTACACCCGATTTTGCAGCTGATTTATGCGCGTCTGCTTACGAAGCTGGCTCCAGCACTCTGACAAAAAATCGCTGACCAGACCAAACCACGCTGTCCCGTCCCCATGTGAACAAACATGCGGGCAACAGTGGCCTTGCCGCCAGAGATAAGGTGCGCATAAGGTGACACTTGCTGGAAAAGGTGGCTCTTACCCGTGCCTCTCGGGCCCAGTTCTACCATATTGAAATTGCGCTCAACAAAAGGAACCATGCGCAGCAATAATGCATTTTTTTGCCGCTCATCGAGATCCTTCGCCTCAATACCAATTGAGCGTAACAAGAACTCCGTCCATTCCTCTCGTGTAAAATTCTTTCGAGCACTAGCCAGATCATCCAATACATCACGTTTAGATAACTGAATTTCACGCAACGATTCCACACCGAAAGGTCGACCGCTACTCTCTTGGGCTATTGCAGCATCATAACTCAACGAAATTTCAGCATAGAAGCCACCCGTCAGCATACGTTCATGCTTAGTAACCAATTCAGAATTAATACGGACATCTTTCAAACCAAGACTTGGTAATGTCGCCACATAAGAATCTCTCCTGGCATCCAGGCGAGCGGTGATCAGATCAATAATCTTAACTGTACCCCGCTCTTTGGCCCGTGCTTTGAATAGCTCTTCTTCTCCTGCTTTTACGGTGCGGGATTTGAGCTGACGCTGTACGATTTCCAGGCCCTCTTCTATCTCTTCTTGATCTGTACTGGCGCAATAGCGCCCAAGCAAAAACTCCACAACATAAGTTGGAACTGGAAACTGTCGACTAAACGTCCTAACCAAGTCCTTACGAACCAAAAACCCATTCAGGCCACTCACAGCTTTCTGATCTATCTCATCCAATTCAATCACGACTATTCCCCTCCAATCACTGTCGCGGCCTCAGACAATGGATTACCATTCTCATCGAGTAACACAATGAACGCATGTGTTCCGTCCAGTTCCTCATCCTCAACTACCACGGATGCAGTACCATTTTTCTTAAAGGGCTTGATGCTCAATATAACGGAGCTGTCTGCATTGCCAGCGTGCGTACGAATATCAATCCGCACTTTATCTATATCACCATTAACCGTCACTACACACCTCAAACCTCGCCACGCAATATCAGTAATACTGAGATTGCGTACGTTTCCTGGTCCCGCACGACTTACTACCAATTCCAACGTACAGCATTCCTGCAGAGACAGCCCTCCATGCGTGTATTCCTGCCCTTTACTGAAACAAGAGACGCCACTGGCTAGCACAAAATACTGATGAGGGTTCCAATACCATGGAAACAAATTCCCATCGGCATGATCGCCGGGTTTGAGAGCGGCGCAACGTTTCCACTTGTTATCCGTCAAAGCCTTGGGTAACTCGATGCTGGGTAATCCCCCTGGCATCAGCAACCATCCATGATCCGTCACTATACGAACCTGCTTCCATCCTGCATGAAGCAAAGCATCTATTCTGTCTTTTATTTCGACTAATATCCCATCGACATATTTTCCCAGCTTCCAGCCGCGATCATGGCCTTCATGGTCAATATCACCGATTTCCGTCCA
>NZ_JBHNMF010000685.1:0-1617 GCF_048562965.1 Thiolapillus sp.
GGTCAGCTTGTCTGCGCCCACGGACTGCGTTGTTCCTCTTGGCAAGGGAACTGCCATTACCTGCGAGGAACGCCTTGCCGTGAACGCAGACAAGCGGACTGAACTCGCAATTATTACCTAGAAGGAGCACTAGGCATGGACAATATCGTCTTCCTCATCCTGCGGCGCATGCGCCGCCCGCTGCTGACTCTGGTTCTGATCTACGCGGCTTCTATTCTCGGGCTGGTGCTGATACCGGGCCAGGATGCCCAGGGCAATCCCTGGCACATGGACTTTTTTCACGCGTTCTATTTCGTGAGCTTCATGTCCACGACCATCGGTTTTGGCGAGATACCCTACGAGTTTACGGATGTGCAGCGTGCCTGGGTGCTGGTGTCCATCTATCTGTCGGTCATTGCCTGGCTGTATGCCATAGGTACCATTCTGACATTGCTGCAGGACAAGACCTTCCAGCATGCCATCAAGGAACGGCGTTTTGCTCAGCGCATAAGGCATCTGCGTGAGCCTTTCTATATCCTGTGCGGTTATGGTGAAACGGGGAGGGAACTGGCACGGGCACTGACGGAGCGGGGTCAGCACGTGGTTGTGGTGGATCTGAATGAAGACAAGATCAACCTTCGCTGCCAGCCATGGAGAGCGAAGCGAAGGCTGGTAGACCCCAGTAGCCGCGAGGCCGCACTGTTTTCCCGGCGTGCCTTGCGCCAGAGGGAAAACAAAGTAGGCCTCCGAACGCGGCGTCCAGTCATTGGGAGCCAAGTACGGAGCAGCAACGAGCTTGCGAAGTTGTTGCGTAGTGCTTGGTGACCAGGACGGCTGGGGCACCAATAGGTTGTCAAAGGCCGAGTCGATTTTGGGGACTGGGATGTCCCAAAATCTATCACGAGGCCGAAGACACGCTTGCTGAAACTGCAGAACCTGCGGGACTATGTTCCCGCGCTGCATGCCAATGCGCGTACCCCCCGGCATTTGCTGGAAGCGGGTCTGGGCCATAGGCAATGTGCTGGCGTGGTGGCGCTGACCAACGACAATGAAGTCAATCTCAAGATCGCCATTACCAGCAAGCTGCTCAACCCCCATGTAACAGTCATCTGCCGTGCGGATTCTCACGATATCGAAGACAACATGGCATCTTTTGGAACGGACTACATCATCGATCCCTTCGATACCTTTGCCAAGTACCTTTCCACCGCCTTGCAGACGCCGGGACTCTACCTGTTGCAGCGCTGGCTCACGGAAAAACCCGGAACCCTGTTGCCCGACCCGGTCTACCCCCCCCACCCACGGGCACTGGATAGTGGGTGGTTACGGGCGGTTCGGCAAGGCCGTTTTCAACAGGCTGAAGAAAGAGGAAATCTCCATCACGGTCATGGAGGCGATGCCCGAAAAGACGGGCGAACCCAAGCAGGGGGTGGTGAGGGGAAGAGGCACCGAAGAAGATACGCTGACTGAGGCGGATATCGAGCATGCGGTAGGTATCGTTGCGGGCACGGACAACGATCGCTGCCAGCCATGGAGAGCGAAGCGAAGGCTGGTAGTCCCCAGTAGCCGCGAGGCCGCACTGTTTTCCCGGCGTGCCTTGCGCCAGAGGGAAAACAAAGTAGGCCTCCGAACGCGGCG
>NZ_JBHNMF010000686.1:0-1612 GCF_048562965.1 Thiolapillus sp.
CCTCGTGAAAGATTTTGGGACATCCCAGTCCCCAAAATCGACTCGGCCTTTGGCAACCTATCCCTCATTCACACGCCGCTCCATTTGCTTCATCAGGGTTTCCATGGCCTTTGTCTGTGCCCGGGCTTCCTGTGATCCGGTCACGCATTCGGCCAGATCCCTTGTTGCGGCCTTCAGTTGTCCCTGCAGTGTTTTGATTTCTTGCGATTGGGATTCACAACGCGCCTGCCATTTTGCTGCGCTTTCCCGTTCGGCTGATAGCGCCAGCGCGTGCTGCTGCTTCAGATCCGCGATCTCGTCAAGCAAGCCCTCGACCCGTTTGCCAATGTTATCGGCCCGCTGCGCTTCCTGGCGGGCCTCCTGGCGGGCGTCATCGACGGCTTTGAGCCAACGGTCATTCTCCGTTTCCTGTGTTTTGCGCAGCACTACGAGCTCCTTCCGGTAGGAACTGCGTTGAGCTTCAATCTCGTTGCGCAGACGAGTGGACTCTTTTTCACATTCGGAGGCGCGCTGTTTGGCCAGAGCGGCCTCCTTACTCAGTTCGTTGCGCTCATGCGCGCATTTATCACGCGCTATTTCACATTCAGACAACCTGTGTTCCAGCTGTTCTTTCTCGCCAGTAAGTTTGTTGTTGGCCAGTTGGGACAGTGCCAGCGCGTCCCGTGCTTCGGTAACAGACGCCTTGGCTGCCTGCTCCCGCTCAGCGACCTCTGCACGCGCCTTGTCCAGCGCCGATTGCGCTACCTGGTTTGCGTCTTCCAGCGCCTTGTCCCATATTGTGATCATTGCCTGATACAGTGTATCCGGCATGTCCGGACGATGGCGCTGGTGATGCACCCAGTCTGCCAGTTCCTCTTTCCATTCAGCCAACTCCGCCGCCACATCTCGCGCGGACCCGCCTCCTATCTCTTCCATGATGGACTGCCGCGAGGGTAATTGGCCTGTTTCTTCAAAAATGCGCCAGGCAGCCGTTTTTACCTGCGATTTTTTTGTTCGCTTAGTCATGTTTCCACCATCCTCAATGTATTGCCAGCTTGACCAGTATGAGCACGATCAGTATCCCGATGATTTTATTTATGCGGGAAAGTCTTTGCCGATGTGATTCGTAATCCATGGCAGTCCTCTTTACTCGTTGTTCCTGCGCCACTCCCAGGGTGGAATGCGGTCGTATTCGGAGAGGCGCCATAGCCCTTTTCTGGCCGTTTGAGCTTGCCGCTGCAGGTCGGGCAGGCGCTCATCGCGGTTGTAGCGCGTGTACACCCAGCAATGGCCATCAGCAACCAGCATTCGGTTGATGTTCTGGTTGTCGTGGTACACCGTACCAATGAGCCGCCCGTATCGGTCGGTTTTTCCCCACTCGACCCGTACCAGGCGGTTGCCCACCAGGCCGGCCAGGGCGCGTTTGGCTTTGTTGCCCCAGGGTTGCCGTTTTTCCGGGCAGTCGATGTTCGCAAGACGCACCCGGTACTTGCGGTGCTGCTCATCCATCACGATGAGCGTGTCGCCGTCGCTGATATGAACGGCCTTGCCTTGCAAGGTCTTAGCGACGGAGGGCAGGGGAAATGCTGTTACAGCCAGCGCCAGCAACAAGGTGATTATTTTTGCTTGCATA
>NZ_JBHNMF010000687.1:0-1612 GCF_048562965.1 Thiolapillus sp.
TTCAATCGCTTATCGCATCAGAAAGTGGCCTCGTATTGCAACTTTCTGTGGCCTTTCATGGCCCCGATGTCATAGCCATCGAGGAGCCAGTTGATCTGCTGCCCGGTCAGCCGCTGCCAGCCATGGAGAGCGAAGCGAAGGCTGGTAGTCCCCAGTAGCCGCGAGGCCGCACTGTTTTCCCTGCGTGCCTTGCGCCAGAGGGAAAACAAAGTAGGCCTCCGAACGCGGCGTCCAGTCATATGGGAGTCAAGTACGGAGCAGCAACGAGCTTGCGAAGTTGTTGCGTAGTGCTTGGTGACCAGGACGGCTGGGGCACAAATAGGTTGTCAAAGGCCGAGTCGATTTTGGGGACTGGGATGTCCCAAAATCTATCACGAGGTCGAAGACACGCTTGTGCTGCAGCATGGTCTTGCCCGCGCCGAAAGGGCCGGGTATGGCGCCCTTGCCACCCTTGAGCAGGGGGAAGAATGTGTCCAGTATGCGCTGCCCGGTGAGCAGGGGGGCGACGCTGTCGTCCCGTTTCTGGTAGGGCCGGGGGATGCGCACCGGCCAGCGATGGAACAGCTTCAGGTCCTGAATGCAGTTAAGCGGTGTATGCACCCTGGCGATGACCTGTTTGAGGTCGTATTCGCCCGCGACCGCCAGTTCCAGCAGTTCCCCGTGAACGCCGGGTGGCGTGAGAATGCGATGTTCCGTCGAGGCGGTTTCCTGTACCGTGCCCAGTGCCATGCCACCGCGGATTTCCTGACCGGCTTTCAGGTCAGGATTGGGGACAAACGCCCAGGGTCTGTCACGTTCGAGCGCGGGAACATCCAGACCCCGGGGAATATAGTCGCCGGCCTGTTCCCTGAGATTGGTCAGCGGCCGCTGGATACCGTCGAAGATGCCGCCGAGCAGACCGGGCCCCAGTTCCACCGACAGGGGATAGCCCAGGGGGATGACCGTTTCCCCCGGCCGCAGCATTTCGGTGGATTCATACACCTGGATCAGGGCACGATCGTCGTCCAGGCCGATGACTTCGCCGGTGAGTTTCTGTTTGCCCAGCCGCACCTGCTCTCCGCTGGCGATGCCCGGCAGCCGGGCACGCACCAGAGGCCCGTTGATTTCGATGACGGTGCCCGGATCAGTCATCGAACAGTCCTCTCAGGCTGATATCGGCAGCGAACAGCCGCTCGGTGATGACCTGTAGCAGGGCGCCCTGGAAGCGCTCGATGCGGCCTTCGAAGCTGTTGTCGATGCGGATGCGGTTGTCCCTGCTGCGCAGCAGCACGCCGCCACTGCAATGAATGGGCGTTGCAGCCAGCTCGATGGTTTTGCCCGGGGCGATATCGGCGGAAAATGTTTCCCAGCGTGGTTTCAGGTAGGCCAGGTCAGAGGCATTGAACTCGGCGACCAGTGCGGTGCTCTCGATATCTTCGGCCGCCTGAACCAGCAGCTTGTGCAGCAGTGCCAGGTAGCTTTCCCGGTCGTCCCTGACCTTTTGCAGCCGTTCAAGTGTGTCTTCGGCCTCGTGATAGATTTTGGGACATCCCAGTCCCCAAAATCGACTCGGCCTTTGACAACCTATTCGTGCCCCAGCCGTCCTGGTCACCAAGCACTACGCAACAACTTC
>NZ_JBHNMF010000688.1:0-1610 GCF_048562965.1 Thiolapillus sp.
GTTGTTGCGTAGTGCTTGGTGACCAGGACGGCTGGGGCACCAATAGGTTGTCAAAGGCCGAGTCGATTTTGGGGACTGGGATGTCCCAAAATCTATCACGAGGCCGAAGACACGCTTGTAAAAAAATACTATCCGGGGGTTTTCCGGTATTTTTCAGACTTCTTTGCCCAGTCTGATGTGCGCTGATCAGTCATGGATCAGCTGAACCGCAGCAGAGCCATCCTGTTCGCCGGCATATTGCTGGGGGGCTATATTGTGTTGCTGATCGGGCTGGTATATGTGGGGCAGCAGCATTTGCGGCAGTCCCTGTATGATCAGGCGCACCTGGCACTTGAGAAGCAGGCCGCTGCTGTGGGTTATTTTATTACAGAGCAGCAGGGGGAAGTCGGAGAGCTGGCCGGAAGCAGTATACTCGACAGTTTCTTTGCCAACCGGGCACTGGGCATGTCCATGCAATATGGTTTGCGTGCCAGTCTGCTGGCCGTTCGGGATGAACTGGAACGTTTGCGTCAGCGCAAACAGTTGCAAGGGGCTTCCGTGTACTCCCGAATCAGCCTTGTGGACAAAGATGGTACCGTGCTTATCACCGTCGGGAATGCAACGGATCAACCGGAAAAACAGCGGGTTACCTGTCCGCTGGATACAGCTGTAAAAGGCGTATCACTGCACCTCGGTACGGAAAAACAGGATTGCAAATCCCATATCTATGCAACCGTTGAATATCGCAATCAGGTTTCCGGCTTTATCGTGGCAGAAATCAACCTCGCCCGGGCGCTGTCTTCTTTGTTGCAACAGCCCGGAAACGGAGAGCTGGGAAATCAACCGCTGCCAGGCATGGAGAGCGAAGCGAAGGCTGGTAGACCCCAGTAGCCGCGAGGCCGCACTGTTTTCCCGGCGTGCCTTGCGCCAGAGGGAAAACAAAGTAGGCCTCCGAACGCGGCGTCCAGTCATTGGGAGCCAAGTACGGAGCAGCAACGAGCTTGCGAAGTTGTTGCGTAGTGCTGGGTGACCAGGACGGCTGGGGCACAAATAGGTTGTCAAAGGCCGAGTCGATTTTGGGGACTGGGATGTCCCAAAATCTATCACGAGGCCGAAGACACGCTTGGTGAAAATTCCTGATCAATCTGCTGCAAGTTATGCCTGCGCTGCCAGCCATGGAGAGCGAAGCGAAGGCTGGTAGTCCCCAGTAGCCGCGAGGCCGCACTGCTTACCCGTCGTGCGCATAGCGCCAGAGGGGAAGCAAAGTAGGCATTCGAACGCGGCGTCCAGTCATTGGGAGACAAGTACGGAGCAGCAACGAGCTTGCGAAGTTGTTGTGTAGTGCTTGGTGACCAGGACGGCTGGGGCACGAATAGGTTGTCAAAGGCCGAGTCGATTTTGGGGACTGGGATGTCCCAAAATCTATCACGAGGTCGAAGACACGCTTGATCGTGATGATCGAACCGGAAAGCAGCCGCTATCTCGATGTCAACCAGACCATGTGCGATTATTTGTAAGCGCCAAACAATCAGCCCTATTGCATTTTTTTGACAGGCGTGTTCCAGGGTAGCAGGGCTTCAATGTCCTCAACCGTCCTGGCATTGCCGATGTGCTGCAGCACATGGTGGAGG
>NZ_JBHNMF010000689.1:0-1609 GCF_048562965.1 Thiolapillus sp.
ACTAGCTACTCTACCTATGCACCCAGTTAATTGCCCATCCACCTCGTGGAGCAGAATTTGAATCGCGACTATTCAGGATGCCCGTTCTGCCATCTGCCGCAAAAACGTATCCTGTTGTCCAATGCCTACGGCATAGCAATACGAGACGCCTATCCAGTTTCTGTTGGCCATACCCTCATCCTGCCACACCGCCATGTCGCATCCTTCTTCGAAATCAAGCCTGAAGAAAGAATGGCACTTCTTGATCTGCTGGATGAGGCGCGCATCACATTGGATAAGCTGAATCGGCCCGAAGGATACAACATCGGCATAAACGACGGCATTACAGCGGGACAGACTATTTCTCATCTACACATCCATCTCATTCCCCGTTACAAAGGCGACCTCCCCGATCCTCGCGGAGGAGTGCGTTGGATTTTTCCAAAAAAGGCCAAATACTGGGATGACTGACCTGCCTCACGTACCAGAGCTTGATATAAGGATCCTGTCCCGTGTTTTTGGCAATGTGACCAACTCCTACAAAATTCTGTTTTTCCAAGCTCTACTGGCAGTCTCGCGGCGCGAGATAAACGACAAGCAACTGGTTGTGGACATCGATGACATCGGTGTGGAAATGCTGGCCTTGGCGTGGTACCCACATATTTACTTCCGCCTGTCTTTTGGCCTGCAAGATCAGATCGGCTTAGTGTTGGACTCCCTGGATTTTGGGGTCGGCTCTCACTCAGCGGCGGGCAACGCAGAAACTCAACAACGACTTCGTCAGGCTATCGCGGATCAGTGGAACCGGATCGGTGGCCCGAAATTGCTTCGCTATGTTCCTTTTCGGCTGTTATCACCTTTTTTCGAGGACCGTCTCCGGGGAATTCCGGATGGCCAGAAAAATACGCAGATTGCCGAACTATCACAGCAACACTTCGAAGAACGGAAACCACTATACAGCCTAGGAATTGAAGGGCGCCATCTTCAGCTGCACCCACAATGGCACCGCTATCTGCGCGATAATGCTTCCATCGTCGAAGGTTGGGCCAAGTGGCATTGGACACGCTATTTGCAAACCCGTAACCCGAATGTACCTGCAATCCCGGAAAAACTTTCACCACCATCTGTCCGAACGACTTTGAACGCTCCCAGAGCCTATTGGCGCCAAGTACTGGAAGCAGAAAGGTTCAATTGCATCTACTCGGGATGCCAACTACATCCAGACGAATTCGAACTGGATCATTTCATCCCCTGGTCTTTCGTCTGTCACGATCGACCGTGGAACCTGATCCCAGTAACCCCCCGTGTCAATGCAATGAAAAGCAACTGGCTGCCCGATAAAAATTATGTCTCAGCATTCATCGACAGCCAGAACCACTGGCTTCGTGTGTGGCGTGAAACAGTGACTGAGCGCAAATGGCATCGAACTACAGAACCGTATCTAATGGACCTTCATCTAACACACGAAGCACTGCTGGAAGAGGATTCGCTCAAGGAAGCCTATGAGAATGTTCTGAGCCCCCTTTTTCAGCTCGCAAAACAGATTGGTTTCAAGGGCAACTGGATTTATCAGCGTTCGTAACGCCAGTATGAAAATAATCTGGGCTCCTCAGCAGAATTTGTGGGTAGC
>NZ_JBHNMF010000690.1:0-1608 GCF_048562965.1 Thiolapillus sp.
ATCGCACACGCCTTATTATGACGACCCCGACCATGGCACCAGCGGCCTGATTGATCCGACCTCACATCACAGCTGCGCGGCGAAGGATCAACGCGGTGCATTGCGCATTGATCGCGTCAATGGCGTCCATGACCGGGCGTGTGATATCGGTTCGGTGGAATACGGGGCCATCATCCCGGTGCCACCGGTCGCCCGGACAATCAACAGGCAGGCACCCACGAGTGCCCGGTTGCATGAGCTTCAGGACGCCATGGTGGCGCTATCAAACGAACTCCACGACACCAACCACGTGCCCAGCAGCCTGCGGGTGACCAACACCAACGACGCCGGTCTGGGATCGTTTCGCGCACAGATGGGGGCGGCGAAAAACGGAGATACGATCGTTTTTGCACCGTGGCTTTTCGGGAAGACCGTCAAATTGAGCGATGATATCGATGTTGTAAAAAGTATTACCGTCGACGGCGACATCAACGGCGACGGTGTGCCTGATGTCACGATCAGCGTAAACAAGGCGGCATCAGGTCTTCCGGTCAGCCGGATGTTCGATGTCAAAAAATCAGGCGTGCTGACCCTGACCAGCGTTCACCTCACCGGCGGCAGAGAGCGCGCGGGGGGCGCTATTTTCAACTACGGCATTGTGATCATCGACCACTGCCATATCGACTATAACCGCGCCGCCAGTGGCTTTGGAGGTGCCATATACAACCGTGGCGATGTGACGGTATCCCACAGCACCATCGATCACAATACAGCCGACCGACGCGGCGGGGGTATATACAACGGCATCACCTTTGACGGCGGCGGAAATCTGCGCGTCGAGGCCTCCACGCTCGAGGCCAACGTCTCTGTGGGCAACGGTGGTGCGATTTATAACCACGGCGGCGATGTTCACGCACTCAATACAACGTTCACCCGCAATGAGGCACAGGTGATCAATGGTCGGTACAGTGAGGGCACCGTTTTGTATAACCGAAGTGGCAGCGCGACCCTCAAAAACGTCACAATGGTCAACAACCAGGGGGCGCACCCGAGCAACACGGCGAGCAACTCGGTGATGTACAACCAGTACCCGTCATCTGTGCCATCCCATGATACGCGAGACTATGACGTCCACCTGATCAACACGATCATCGCAGGGGTCAGCAGCGACAACTGTGAGGGCGGCCATTTCAGTTCGGTCAACAGCTGGGCCGATGATGCCAGCTGTGGCGGCTCAAACCGGGGGGAACCCAACATCGACCAGCTGATGGACAATGGTGGTCCCACCAAAACCATGATGCCCCGCTCTGACAGCGCCGTTATCGATGGGGCGGCCAGCCATTGCCCCCCGGCCGACCAGCGCGGTGCCCCCCGTGGCGGCTCACAGTGCGACATTGGTGCTGTTGAAGTGGGCGCAAGCGCCCCTGCATCACCCGCCGCGCACGATATCAACACTGTGCGGCCCGATTATATACGCGAGGAGGACCCGAACCCTGCGCCCCTTCCTAAGCCGGACACGGTGGAAACACTGGGGGCGCGGATCGCGTCGCTCAACACTCGGATCGCGTCGCTGAACGGCCTCATTGCGACGCTGCGCGGTCAAATCGCCACATTGGCGGCCACCAATGC
>NZ_JBHNMF010000691.1:0-1606 GCF_048562965.1 Thiolapillus sp.
CGATACTCAATATATCCGGAAGCCGCTTTGTTGACTTGGCTAGTCTTTCACCTTCGATACGAGGTCGTCTAACACCGCATTCTGTGAGGATATGGTCAATTTCATCAATGTTTGTTCCCGGTTCAAAAAGACACAGAACATGCATGCCTTTGCCGACATCGGCTTCGAACTCAAACCCCGGAAACAGGGTGATTTTGTGACTGATCTCGCTTTCGAGTTCATCAAAGGCCGATTGCAAATGAGGAATGAAACCCTTACTCAAAAAATTGTGATCAGTAATGCCCACCACATCCAGACCAGTGCGATAACAGGCTTTGGCGAATGCTTCGGCAGCTTCGGCTTCTTGCCCGTCTGCCATCCTCTCACCAAGCCAGTGGCGAGCATCCGCAGGGGTTTGCATCTGCAAATCGCATTTCAACCAGCGCATTCCCTTGTAATGAGGATTCATTCTATATTCTTCCGTGCAGTAAGTTTTTCAGCCAAGGTCAAATGATGATCGTTGATACGGTCGCCTTCTTTTCCTCCGTATTCTGGCCCGAGGTGATACCAAGGGGCGGTTTCAACATCTTTACCACGATCTTTGTTCCATTTGATATTGGGTTTGTCATGCAGTATGCCAGCGCCTTTCTTCTTGACATTGCCTACGGTCATGAAGGGACGAATGTTAAGTCGCACGCCGTCGTTTAGATCTGGGTTCCAGCCGATGGGTTGTTCTTGGAGGGGTTTCCAGCGGACGAAGATGTCGTGAGGCGCTTCACCCTTTTTAATCAGTTCCAGCTTTTTCTTGAGATTTTCGGCAGCGGCCAGTTTTTCTTCTGCACCGTCGATGCCAGCGGCAATATCCTGCTTCTGGCGCGTGATCCAATCGCCCAGATAAAGATAGATCAGACTTTCCATCAGCTTGGCGTCAAACTTGTGGTAGTTGATCAGCACCGAAAAGCCATCGCGCAAGCCATCCCAGATATGCCAGATAAAGGGACGGTTTTGGAACAGCTTGCAGTGCTGGGCGAAGAACTTGTCCCTGAGCCAGGTTTCCAGTGATTTGCCAGCGTGGCTGGCGTTTTTCAGCAGTTCGGCCAGAATGTCGTTGGACCAACCCTCACCCCCAGCCCCTCTCCCAGAGGGAGAGGGGTGAAGATTATAAGCGGCGGCAAGCAGATTCAATAGCCGATCAGCGGCGGCAGCCTCGCCTCGCACCGGCGGGATACAGACGATGCCGTCTTCATCGGCGAAAGGTAATAATGTTTCACAACGGTTCACCCATTCACGCTGCTCATCCGCCAGTTCCATCTCCGTATCCTGCTCGGCAGGCCAACGGTAGCCAAGGAGACGGGCAACGGCGACTTGCAGCACTGTATCATCGGTGCGCAACGAGCCGTGTGCTGTCCATTTTGTTTTTTCATCCCAGACCACCGAGCCGTAGGGATGGCCATGAAAAATCCATTGAGTGGGATCGTTGGAATAGGGCTTGGGCAGGCCGTTGGGGTATTTTTCTTCTGCGACTTTTGTCCAATGGTCGAGATCGAAGGGAACTTTGACCATTGTATGTGCAGCAACATCCAATTTCTGATTGAGCTTTCTTACTGCAGATAAATATGCACCTGAC
>NZ_JBHNMF010000692.1:0-1603 GCF_048562965.1 Thiolapillus sp.
CAATCCCGATGATCAAAAACAGCTTGCCGTGGTGATCGATTACTACCATGAAACCCTGAAACAAAGCCCCGACGCCTTGGAATACCTGAACAGCCGTGGCCTGGGTGATGCGGAGTTAATTGACTGCTTCAAGCTGGGTTATGCCAATCGGACATTGGGTTACCGGCTGCCGGTGCGCAACCGCAAGGCCGGGGCTGAGGTAAGAGGGCAGTTGCAACGGGTTGGTATCTGGCGCTGCCAGCCATGGAGAGCGAAGCGAAGGCTGGTAGTCCCCAGTAGCCGCGAGGCCGCACTGCTTACCCGTCGTGCGCATAGCGCCAGAGGGTAAGCAAAGTAGGCATCCAAACGCGGCGTCCAGTCATTGGGAGCCAAGTACGGAGCAGCAACGAGCTTGCGAAGTTGTTGCGTAGTGCTTGGTGACCAGGACGGCTGGGGCACGAATAGGTTGTCAAAGGCCGAGTCGATTTTGGGGACTGGGATGTCCCAAAATCTATCACGAGGTCGAAGACACGCTTGAGAAATACCAAGCATGAACACTTTAGCGGTTCGCTGGTGGTGCCGGTCATCAATGGTGATGGTCTGGTGACGGAAGTTTACGGCAGAAAAATCCTCGGTAAGCGATTACGCAAGGGAACACCGCAACACCTGTACTTGCCTGGTGCACATCAAGGCGTTTGGAATGCTGCTACTCTGGTGGACAGTGAAGAGGTGATCCTGTGTGAAGCACTGATCGACGCCATGACCTTCTGGGTGAATGGCTACCGCAATGTAACGGCCAGTTATGGCACCTCTGGTTTTACCGAAGATCATCTGACGGTCTTCAAACAGGCGAATATCAAACGAGTATTGATTGCTTATGATCGAGACGAAGCGGGAAATACTGCCGCCGTTAAATTAGCCGAACAACTCCAGGTTGAGGGCTTTGCTTGTTACCAGTTGCACTTTCCCAAAGGGATGGATGCCAATGCCTATGCGCTGGAGGTGAGGCCAGCGAACAAGAGCCTGGGCGTGGTGATCCGGTCAGCCCAATGGATGGGTGATGGTGAAGCGCTGGAGCGTGATCCAGACCCGGAAACTATCTCTCCTTTAGCTGCTGAATCTGAGCTGCAAACAGAAACAACGGAATCAGCACCAATAGCACCGGAGCTGGAATCGGTGGCATCGGAAACAGAGACTCCACCATTACCCGCCGCTGCTGTCCCGCCGACACCGGAGTAACCGGAACAACCCGAAGTCACCGACCACGAAATCAACATCGAATACGGTAATCGGCATTACCGCGTTCGCGGTCTACCGAAAAACACCAGCTACGAAGTGATGAAGGTCAATGTGCTTATGTCCATGGATGGACGGTATGCCGCCGCGCCAGGAGGCAGCGCATCGGTGGTGAATCGAGAAATCATCCATGTAGACAGCTTCGACCTGTACAGCGCCAAACATCGCCAGGCATTTGGCCGTGTCGCCGCCACTGAAAGCGGCATCGAGGACAAGACTATTCAGCGCGATCTCGGCAAACTGCTGTTGCAACTGGAAGGCTTGCAGGACAAAGCGATTCAGGAAGCGTTGCAACCGAAGGAACCGACTGGCTACACGATGGAGGACA
>NZ_JBHNMF010000693.1:0-1601 GCF_048562965.1 Thiolapillus sp.
GTGGCGTTGATGAAGGCTGGCCACATGTCCATGGAGATGCTTTCTATCGCTTCTCGCTGCGCTTCTGTCAGGCTTTCATACCATGCCTTGAGCGTGGCCTTCTTACGGTCTTCGCCCACGATCAGGACCGTTCCTGCTTCCTGATCAGATACGATGGTGACGTAGTCATGGCGTTTCTTGAAGGCCGTTTCATCCACACCGATCTGGGTCATGCTCAGTTCCTCTCTGCGTGACAGACCGCGTTTGACCGCACGCTGCATGATGCCGTCAATGGCGTTCCAGCTCAGCCCCATCAGACGAGAAACCGCTGCTGTAGAGGCTTCTTTCAACCAGTCGATGACCAGAGCCTCAAACATAGCGGTAAATCCAGAACCCGGCTCGGCCCAGGGCACGGACACCGTAACAACACCATGCTCCTTGCATTTCACCCTCGGGACGTCCGCCACCAGAATGGTTTTGTACTGGCAAGTATCAAGATGTCGCCATTTGCGCTTTCGGGAATCATAGCCCGGCGATACCTCGCCGCAGGTCGGGCAACAGTGTTGCACCCCTTCCTCTTGTTCCACATGTACCGTGACTTCACCCTCTGACAGCGCCAGCTCTACACCGGATACTTGCCAGGGACTCTTGATTCCCAGTATCTGGGCATATAGGTCTTTGTCTCTCATAGGGGATTACGATAATCTACCCACTCCATTTGGGGAAGAGCCAAAAATACTATCAGGGTAGGCAATACCCTGAAGATTTACATATCGAACTCAAGCGGTTTGATGCGGTACAGTCGGTGGCTTTGATTACAGACCAAGTGGTTAATGATGCGATTCGGCGATTGGATAATAAGGTATCAGAGCATGAATCGTTGATGAAGAAACTGTGGGACTTGCCCGCCCAAATGTCCAGGAAAGAATATGAATATGCCGCAAGTAAACTTGGCGTTGATGCAATTCCTGACAGCGACATCCGAGAAAGCTATGGAATAAAATTTGGCGATTTTCGTTGGCCTGAATATACCAACGATTATGTGGTAAAGATGTTTCTTGCGCGTCTGCGCCTAAAAGGAATGGAAGAAAAACAAGATTCACTAATTGCAGAAAATAATCAAGAAAATATGGATATACCGCTCAGTGAAGTGGTGCGAGAGTACACAATGTTGGTGCCTGTAGTGAACCAGCATCAGCCTATCTATCAGGAAGAACAAGCGTGTCTTCGGCCTCGTGATAGATTTTGGGACATCCCAGTCCCCAAAATCGACTCGGCCTTTGACAACCTATTGGTGCCCCAGCCGTCCTGGTCACCCAGCACTACGCAACAACTTCGCACGCTCGTTGCTGCTCCGTACTTGGCTCCCATATGACTGGACGCCGCGTTCGGAGGCCTACTTTGCTTCCCCTCTGGCGCTATGCGCACGACGGGTAAGCAGTGCGGCCTCGCGGCTACTGGGGACTACCAGCCTTCGCTTCGCTCTCCATGGCTGGCAGCGGAAGTGCATGTTCCCGTTAAACATGGAGCGCAGGTTGTGATTGATGAAGATATGCCTTCATATAAAGGAGCACATCTACTCGGACACGAAGGAGAGTTGGCTGTTGAAGTGAAATATGAGG
>NZ_JBHNMF010000694.1:0-1599 GCF_048562965.1 Thiolapillus sp.
CCCCTGCCTTTCTATCACGAAACCCTGGAATCGCGGCTCATCGACACGCAGACCTATCCCCTGAATGCGCTCACTCAACGGCCCATGGCCATGTACCATTCCTGGGACAGCCAGAACGCCTGGCTGCGGCAGATTCATACCCACAATTATCTGTTCGTGAATCCCATGCTGGGCAAGGCCAGCGGTTTTCATGACGGTGACTGGGTATGGGTCGAATCTCCCCATGGCAAGGTGCGCTGCATGGCGCGCTTTTCCAACGCGGTGGAGCCGGGTACGGTGTGGACCTGGAATGCCATCGGGAAGGCGGCAGGAGCCTGGGGGCTGACGCCCAGGGCGAACGAATCCCAGAAAGGCTTTCTGCTCAACCATGTGATCTCCGAAGAGTTGCCTGCCTGTGAAGCGGGAGAACACATGTCAAACTCTGATCCTGTTACCGGCCAGGCAGCCTGGTTCGACGTGCGGGTACGGGTGTACAAGGCGGGTCCGGAGGAACCTCGGGTGACTTCACCCCAGTTCGTTCCGCAGCGCGCCCTGCCGGGTCAGCAGCTCCGCAAGGGACGCTGGCAGGCCTATTTTGCAGGCGTGTTCCGCAAGAAAGCAGGTATTTCCAAATGACACAGATGGCGCTGGTAATCGATCTGAACGTGTGTGTGGGCTGTCATGCCTGCGTGACTTCCTGCAAGGAATGGAACACCTCCGGCTGGGCAGGACCACTCACGGATCACCGTCCCTATGACAGGGATCCCACGGGTACCTTTTTCAACCGGGTGCAGACTTTCGAGGTGGGCGAGTTTCCCAAGACCGAAACCGTGCATTTCCCCAAGAGCTGCCTGCACTGCGAGGAACCGCCCTGCGTCCCCGTGTGTCCCACCGGCGCTTCCTATAAGCGTGAGGACAACGGCGTGGTGCTGGTGGACTATGACAAGTGCATCGGCTGCAAGTACTGCTCCTGGGCCTGTCCTTACGGCATGCGTGAACTGGACGAGCACCAGAAGGTGATGAAGAAATGCACCCTGTGTATCGACCGCATCACCAACGATGCCCTGCCGGAGGCCGAGCGCAAACCGGCCTGTGTGCTGGCGTGTCCTACCAGTGCACGCCTGTTCGGTGATGTTCACGATCCGGATTCAGAGGTCTCCATGGCCATTCGCGAGCAGGGCGCTTACCAGCTCATGCCCGAATGGGGCACCAAACCCGCCAATCATTATCTGCCCCGACGCAAGACCCGCATCCAGATCTTCGAAGATGAACTGGAGAGGGCGGACAACCCGCTGAAGAAGGAAGCTCCGCTTCCGGCAGCGGAAGGCGAAACCCTGGACGACGTTTCCTTCTGATCAGGCTCATATTCGGAGAATTGCATGCATCCAGCATTTTCGGTCATATTCCTCACCACACTCATTGGCGTTGGCCAGGGGTTGTTCCTGGCTCTGGTCACCGGTCAGGTCTATTCCCTTGCGAATCTGTTGCAGCCCTAGGACAGTCTGGCGTTCTATGCGACGGGTTCCGTCGTGAGCCTGGTCTTTCTTGTAGTGGTGTCAAGTCCCGATAGATCATAGATTTTCTTTTTGAATAATTCCGGTTGTTTTTTGTGCCAATCCT